>NZ_JABBWW010000040.1:0-48649 GCF_014161385.1 Microbispora sp. H10670
TCCCGGCAGGTCACCCACACATCCGGTCCGACCGGCTCCCCGGTCCACTCACCCTGCATGCCGACGAAGTCTGGCCCCGTGCTGTCCCAAGCGAGGCCAGAACGCAAGATTTTCAGTGATCTTCTAGTCGGGAACCGGGCCCAGCCCGAGAACGGCGCGCAGAGCGTTCTCCAGGTCGGTGGCGCGGTCGAAACCGCCGGCATGGCCAGTGAGGAAGGCGAAGGTGTAGCCGGCGGCTCCGGCATAGTTGCCGCCCAGGCCGCCCATCCCGTAGTCGTCACCCTCGACGCCGAAGCCCAGCCCCCAGCTCGCCTGTGCCCCGAAAACCGCGTCCATCCCCGAGCACTGGGCGGTGGTGGCCTCGGCGAGCAGGTCGGCTGACAGCAGCCGCGGCAACGCGGAGTAGAACCCGGCGGCCGCGCGGGCGGTGCCGTGGCCGTTGACAGCGGGGATCTCGGCGGCCCGCCAAGTGGCGGAGTTGACCACAGCCGGGTCCTGGGCACCGAGCGGATTGCCGATCGCCCGGCGGTAGAGGCCGGGTTTGCCGTCCAGCGCGGCGGCCCGGAAGGCTGGGGTCAAGCCGGTCAGCTCGATCGCCCGTTCCTGTTCGGCGGGGCCGAGGCCGATGTGAAAGTCCAGCTCGTGTGGGCCGCAGACCTCCTCGGCGAGAAAGCGGCCAAGCGTCCGCCCGTCGGTGCGCCGGACCAGTTCACCGACCAGGTGCCCGTAGAACAACGCCGACTCGCCGTGCGCGGTGCCCGGCTCCCACGACGGCTCCTGCGCGGCGAGAAGCGCGCACAGCCGGTCCCAGTCGTAGAAGGTCTCGGTGGGCACCGGTTGGTCCAGTGCCACCACGCCGGCCTGGTGCGACAGGACATGTCGTACGGTCGCCGGCGCCGTGAACTCGGGCCAGTAGCGCTGCATCGGGGCGTCCAACTCCAGCACGCCCCGATCCACGAGGAGCAACGCACAGACCGCCGCGAACGGTTTGGTCACGGAGTACGGCATGACGATGCTGTCGCGTGACCAGCCGGGTCCTCCCCACAGGTCGACGATCCATCGGCCGTCCAGCTGGGCGGCGACCGCTGCCCCCGCTCCTCCGGCCTGCCGCTTCAGCACATCGGCGAAAACGTCCCGTACCTGTTCGAAACCCGGTTCCACCGTTCCGCTGATCACGGCGACTCACCCTAGGAGCGGAGGTCAGCCGGAGGCAATCGGGATTCGGTCACGACAGATCGGCGATGCCACGTCCCCCACGCGGATACACACGCAGAGGCCCTCGGGGGCGGCCATCGGCCGAGGGCGACGTCTCCCAGGAGGAGGATGTCCCGACCGCGGAGGATCACCCCAGAGGGGGACATGGAATCAAGGACTGCTTTGACGACCGGGAAGGGGGACCACTTCTACCGTTCGATCCATGATTTTCAACGCGAACTCATTCCGCCGCACGGCAGCCGGGGTTGGTCTTGTCCTCGCCGCCCTCGCATTCCCCGCCGCGGCACAGGCGGCCACGACGCAGACCTCCGCGCCCCAGCTGTACGGCATCTACTCGACGTCGGACGCATGCCTGCGTGCGGCTGCCGAATACACCGCTGCCGGGAAGTCCGCTGTCTGCCGTCCGAGCAGCATCTATGCGAGGCCGCCCCTCTGGATGCTGTACGTCTCGTAGACCGCATCGAGGTAGAGGTAACCGGTGTACGGTTGCCGCCGAGCTGCCGTATGAAACGCAAAAGGCCCTCCCGGATCGACCGGGAGGGCCTCTGTGGTGGAGCCGCCTAAGGGAATCGAACCCTTGACCCCTTCATTACGAGTGAAGTGCTCTGGCCGACTGAGCTAAGGCGGCAGGCCGCGTACGGCTTCGCACAGTCTACAGGGTCGGCCGGGCTCTCGTGCACCGGTCACCGTCCGGTGTGCCGTGTCCGCGCGGCCTGCCGCCGTACGCGGGAGACGGGCCGGCTCGTACGGCGGGCGGGGAAGATCGGCGGGGCCGGGTAAATTCTCCCTCGCCGCCTCGGGATCGTCCCTTTACCGGGAGACGGGACAAGCCCGGCGCAGGTGTCACAGGAGGAGCGCTCCGTCTCTCCCGGCCAGGTCATCCGGCCGGAGGACGCCGCATGACATTCTCCGGAACCGCTCGCGTCCGGTGGCCGCTCCCGCCGGCAGGCGGCATGCTGGTCCTCGTCACGCAGACGACGGCAGGGGAACGACGAGCATGCGACTGGCCGGCCAGACCGCGAAGGTTACACACAGGACGAAGCGGCGAAGCGATGGCCCCGGCCGGCGCCTGGCGGCCGCGGCGGTGATCGCGCTGCTGCCCGTCAGCGCCTGCTCCGCCCGCACCCCGGCCCCGTCGTCCCAGCAGCCCGGTGTGACGAAGGCGCTCCCGGCGATGCGGACGCCCGCGTCGGAGCTGCGCCCCTTCTACGAGCAGCGGCCCGACTGGAGCGACTGCGGCGACGGCTTCCAATGCGCCAGGATCCAGGTCCCTCTCGACTACACCAAGCCCTCCGGCGAGCGCATCGAGCTCAGCGCGATCCGCCTCCCGGCCTCCGGCACGCGGGCCGGCTCGCTGCTCATCAACCCCGGCGGACCGGGCGGATCGGGCATCCAGTACGCGCGGGCCGCCAAGTCCGTGGTCAGTGAGCGGGTGCGCGAGCAGTACGACGTCGTCGGCTTCGATCCGCGCGGCGTCGGCGAGTCGACTCCCGTCCACTGCATGACCGGCACCCAGCTCGACAGGTACGTCGGCATGGACTCCAGCCCGGACAGCCCGGCGGAGGTCACCGAGCTGGACGATGCGTCCAAGCAGTTCGCGGAGCGGTGCGAAGCCCAGTCGGCCCGCCTGCTGCCGCACGTGGGCACGGCCGACGCGGCCAGGGACATGGACGTCCTGCGCGGCGTCCTGGGCGACGCCGGGCTCACCTACCTGGGCAAGTCGTACGGCACCTACCTCGGCGCGATGTACGCCGAGCTGTTCCCCAAGAACGTGCGGGCGCTGGTGCTCGACGGCGCGGTGGACCCGGCCATGTCGGCCATCAAGTCCAACGAGGTGCAGGCCAAGGGCTTCGAGGTGGCGCTGAGGGCGTTCGCCGAAGACTGCTTCCTCGACGGCGCCTGCCCCTTCACGAGCCGTACGGTCGACGGCGCGATGAAGGAGATCAGCGACCTGCTGGCGAGGGCCGACCGGCAGCCGCTGAAGAACGATCTCGGCGACGGCCGGGTCGTCAACGAGGCGTGGACGGTGCTCGGCATCGCCACCCCGCTCTACGAGCGCACCGCGTGGCCCCAGCTGCGGCAGGCCCTGGGCCAGGCCATGACCCACGGCAACGGCACGTCGTTGCTGCGGATGGCCGACCTGCTGGTCGACCGACGGTCCGACGGGACGTACTCGAACCAGACCGAGGCGAACATGGCCGTCAACTGCGTGGACCACCGCTATCCCACGTCGCTCGACGCGTACGGCAAGGCCGCCGACGCGGCCGGGAAGACGGCCCCGCACTTCGGGCCGTTCGTGATGTGGGGTTCGCTGCCCTGCGCGTACTGGCCGGCGAAGTCGGCCGAGGCCGACAAGCCGATCAAGGGCGCGGGCGCGCCGCCCATCCTCGTGGTCGGCACGCTGCGCGACCCCGCCACGCCGTACGAGTGGGCGCAGGGGCTCGCGAAGGAGCTGACCTCGGGCGTCCTGCTGGGCTACGACGGCGACGGCCACACGGCCTACCGCAGCGGCTCGACCTGCGTGGACACCGCGGTCGACGACTACCTGCTCACGCTGCGCGCGCCCAAGAACGGCACGGTCTGCCCGAAGGCGACCTGAGAGGCGGTTACGAACGGGCCGGTACGCGACGCGTGCCGGCCCGTTCGACGACCGTCGCCCCGGTCTCCGACTCCAGCGCCGGGGCGTACCCCGCGGCGCGCAACCGCGCGAGGGTCTCCTCCTCGCCGGCGGCGCTGATCAGCACGGTGGGTGCGATCTTGCGCAGCCCCAGCGCGCGCAGCGCCTGCGCACGGGCGAGTTCCTCGATCAGCGCCTCGTCGTCCGCGCGGAGGCAGCACCCGGACCGCACCACCCGGATCCGGCCGTGCACCCGGGCCGTGTCCTTGACCAGGTATTCGAGGGTCTGCGGCAGCGGCCCCTCCGCGGCCTCGGCGAGCCGCGCGAGCAGGTCGTCGGCCTCGTAGCCCTGGTCGAACGCGCGGCGCACGGTCGCCGCGCTCAGCCGCCAGACCACCGCGTGCCCTTCCGACTCGCGCTCCGCCACGCCGTCCAGCAGTTCGGCGAGGGACGGGTCGGGCATCCCGGGCACCACCGCCGTCAGGTCGGCCTGGAACCGGGCGGTGGCCTGGGCGGGCGGCAGCATGGCCGACAGGGCCGTGGTCAGCGCGGCCTCCGGCGACCGCCACGCCTCACCGCTGACCAGCAGGTCCCGTACGGCGTGCCCGACGGCCGTGAGGGCGCCACCGGCGGTCACGCCGAGCAGTCCGGCCTCGCGCAGGATGGCGCCCGCCTGCTCGGCTCCGAGACGCGCGGCCGAGACATGATGGGGACGATGCCAGGCGGCGCGGAGCATCAGGTAGGGGAGGCCGTCCGGCGGAAGGCCCCTCCCTGGAGGCACCGCGGCGAGGGCTTCGAGCAGGGCGTACCTGAGGCTGACCGCGTGCGGGTCCGAGGGCTCGGTGAGGGCGACGGGCGTCCCGGCCTCCGCGGGCCAGTGGGTGTAGGTCGCGGGCAGGGTCGCCCAGGTGCCGATGATCCTGGCCAGCCGCTCGACGGGCGACCGCTTGAGCCAGGTGTCGTACTCGGTGGTGGGCAGCAGGTTCACCACCGGTTCGGGCAGCCTGCCGCGGTGGCCCTTCGGGCGCGGCACCGGCTCGGCGTACAGGCCGAGCAGCTCCGCCTGCGTGGCCAGGTCGATCCAGAACCTCGCGAGGTCCTCGCCCACGCCGGCGGCCTTGGCGATGCGCCTGGTGTCCCGCACCGCCAGACCGCCGGCCTTGCGCAGGGTGGGTGGCTGATCGACGCACGCCGCGAGCAGACGTTCGATCTGGGAGAGCGCGGAGGTGGCGGCCGCCTGCGCGGTCCCCTCCGCCCCGTCCGCACCGGGCAAGTCGTCCGGGGGCGGCGGCGGATCGGGGGTGAACGGCACGCGTGGCCCGCCGAGGACCGCCGTGGCGACCTCGAACGGCACCTCCGCCACGTCGGGCGGCCCCGCCGGGAGCAGCAGGCCGTGCGCCACCAGCCAGTCGGTGGCCAGGTCGCCGGAACCCCCGGGGCGGACGACGTACCTGACGTTGTGCTGGTAGCCGTACCCGCTGTGGACCTGGTAGGCGTGGGTGCGCAGCCGTGATCCGTGCCCGACGAGGCGGAGCAGCCAGTCCCGTACGGACGCGGGGGCGCCCGCGACCAGGGCCCGCACCCGCTCGGGGTCGCCCAGCAGGCCGAGCACGTTCCGTTCCGCGACCTCCCGCACGCGGGCGTTCGGGAACCCCAGCACTTCGGCGATCGCGTGGACCTCCGGGGGGTTGAAGTGCGCGGCGAGAAGCTCGGCGGCGGGACGCCCGAGCCCCGTCTCGCCGGCGAGGTCCATGTGGACGGCGCCGGGCACGATCACCTGGTCGCCGTGCGGCGGGAGCACCAGCGCCATGCCCGCCAACTGGTCCAGTACGGCGTCGGCGGCCGTACGGCGGCCGAGGCAGGGCCCGGCCAGCAGGTCGAGCACGTCGGCGCGGGGCACGGCGCGGGAGGCCGGATCGTCCCCCTCAAGGTGATAACCCAGCGGCCCGTGCCGCTGCGCCGCCAGCCAGGCGACGGCCGCGAGCGCCTGACGCTGGGGCAGGGTGCAGAACCTGACGAGCGGCACCACCGCCTGCCGCCGGAGCAGCAGCCGGGCCAGGTCCTGCGGCGGGATGTCCTCGTCGACGACGAAGCCCACCCGGGCGAGCAGCAGCCGCCGCTCGTCGGGCGACCTGGTTCTCAACCACGTGGTCAGAAGCCGGGGCGTGCTCACCACGGCACCCTACCCGCGGCCCACCGCCCGCCGGCCCCTTCACCCGGAGGTCCTCAGCCCGCGTGCTCCGCCGCCCAGGCGCAGATGGCGGCCAGCGGTTCGCGCAGCGTACGGCCGAGATCGGTCAGCGCGTACTCGACGTGCTGGGGCGCGGAGTCCTTGACCACCCGGCGTTCGACCATGCCGTCCGCCTCCATGCCGCGCAACGTCTCGGTCAGCACCTTCTGGGTGATGCCCGGCAGGCGGCGGCGCAACTGGCCGGGCCGCTGGGGCCCGGCCAGCAACGCGTAGATCACCAGCACCCGCCACTTCGCCGCGAACCGCTCCAGCGCCTGCCGCGTCGCGCAGGTCTCCTGCAGTACGTCCGGAATCACCGGGTCCATCTCGTCTCCCTGCCCTGTGGGATGGGTACCTCGAAGTGCCTTCTGGCGCCGTGGTTCAGGCACGCCTAGCCTCACGCTCACCGCGAGATCACACACTAGGACGGGGACGCGGGCATGAGCGATATCACGAATCATCCATATACGGCGGCCGGACGGGGCCTGCCCGGCGCGCCGATGACCGCCGTACGGACCGAGCGGGTCACGTTCTCGGCGGGCGGTGTCGATCTCGTCGGGGATCTCCGGCTGCCGGATCTGCCAGGTCCCGCCCCGGCCGTCGCGCTCACCGGGCCCTTCACGGGGGTGAAGGAGCAGGTCACCGGGCTGTACGCGGAGCGTCTCGCACGGGCGGGGCTGGTCACCCTGGCCTTCGACCACCGGGGGTTCGGCGAGAGCGGCGGGCGGCGGGGCCACGAGGACGGCGAGGGCAAGCTCGCCGACCTCCGCGCCGCGGTGAGCCTGCTCGGCGGCCGGCCCGAGGTCGCCCCGGGCCGGATCGGGCTCGTCGGCGTGTGCCTCGGCGGCGGGTACGCGGTGCGGGCCGCCGCCTCCGATCCCCGGGTGCGCGCCGTCGCCGGGATCGCCGGCGCGTACAACAGCCCGGTCTGGTTCGCCGAGCGCATGGGCGTCGACGCCTACAGGGGCGCGCTCGGCGGCTTCCTCGACCGGTACGACGAACTCCTGCCCGCGGTGGCGCCCGGCGACGGCGAGGCCGCCATGCCCGGCGCCGAGCCGTACGCCTACTACGGCACCTCCCGCTCGGCGTCCCCGCACTGGGTGAACGAGGTGACCCGGGGGTCGCTCCACTCGCTGATGACCCTCGACGCGCTCGGGGCCGCCCCCCTTCTCGCCGCCACGCCGCTGCTCGTCGTGCACGGCCGGGCCGACGCCTACTGCGCGCCGGAACTGGCGGCGGAGCTCGTCGACCGGAGCCCGGGCAAGAAGGAGGTGATCTGGCTGGACTGCCGGGAGCACATCGATCTCTACGACGTGGAGCCCTACGTCACCCGGGCCGCCGACGCGGCGGCCGCCTTCCTGCACGACCACCTCTGACCGGGTTTCATTCGGCGTCGCCGGCGGTGGCCGTCCGCGCCTCCCCGTACGTCGCGTCGTGGGCCTTACGGGGGGCGCACACGCTGGCCCGGGAGCAGGAGCAGCGGCGGCCGCCGTCGTTGAGGCGGACGACGACCGAGTCGGAGGGCACGTTGTGCCCGACCACCGTGCCGGGACCCTCGGGGGTGTCCACCGCGAGACCGGCGCGCGGCGCCGAGGCCCGGAACTCCTGGTAGAGCGGGTGCTCGTACTTCAGGCAGCACATCAGCCGGCCACAGGCGCCGGCGATCCTGAGCGGGTTGACCGGCAGGTCCTGGTCCTTGGCCATGCGGACGGAGACCGGCTCGAAGTCCTTGAGGAACGTGGCGCAGCACAGGTCACGGCCGCAGGGACCGATGCCGCCCTGGATCCGGGCCTCGTCGCGCGGGCCGATCTGCCGCAACTCGACCCGCGCCCGCAGGTTGCGGGCGAGGTCGCGCACGAGCGCGCGGAAGTCCACCCGGTGCGGGGCGGAGAAGTACACGGTGTAGACGTTGTCGACGTCCAGGTAGTCGACGCCGATCACCTTCATCGGCAGCTCGTGCCGTTTGATCAGCCGCTTGGAGACGCTGCGGGCCTCCGCCCTGCGGCGGCGGTTGACCTCGTCCCTGGCCAGGTGCTCCTCACCCGCGACGCCCTGGCACACGGGCAGGCCCTCGACGTCCTCGCTCACGTACTGCGGCGCCCACACGCACTCGGCGACCTCCGGACCGGAGTCCGTCGGCACCAGGACCTTGTCGCCCACCTTCGGCGAGTGCGCACCGGGATCGAGGTAGTAGAGCCGTCCGTAGCGCGTGAAGCTCACGGCCATCATCATGCCCAAAGAGCCGGCCCTCCTCGGTTCTGTACGGCGGTCGCACGCCGAGCGCCCGGAACCACCATACGTCCCGTCCGGGACTGGCAATCATCCCCTGTGGACGACTCCGGGCGAGCGGAGGGCGAGAGTCATGGCCTCGACCGCGATCTGCGGGTGGACGTTGGCCGCGAGCCGCTCCCGGCACTTCATGATCGCGTCCGTACGGCGGAGCGTGTCCTCGGGCGAGGACGCCCGCGCGACGGCCTCCACCTCGTGCCTGCGGTCCTCGTTGGCCAGTTCCACCGAGGCGCCGAACTGCACGGCCAGCACGTCGCGGTAGAACGCCATCAGTTCGAGCAGCGCGAGGTCGAGCGAGTCGCGCTTGATGCGGGTCGCCCGTGACTTCTGCATGGTCTCGAGTTCCTTGAGCGCCCCGGCGCCACCCCGCACCAGGCCCTTGTTGAGCCCCTTGCCGGTGGACCCCTCGCCGTAGACCCGGCGCAACTCGGCGGTCTCGACCTCGTTCAGCGCGGTCGTGGCCGCGTCGGCGTCCTCGGTGGAGGTCTTCACCAGGCGCTCGGCGGCGGTGACGCACTCCGCCACGCCCGTCAGCGAGCGGGGGATCGACAGCACCTCGGCGCGGCGGCGCCGCGTCTCCTCGTCCAGGGCGAGGCGGCGGGCCCGGCCGACGTCCCCCTGCGCCGCCCGCGCGGCGTCGATGGCCACGTCGTGGGGCACTCCGTCACGGGTCGCCAGCACGTTCGCCACGGCCTCGGTGGAGGGCGTGCCGAGCGTCACGACCCGGCAGCGCGACCGGATCGTGATGATCATGTCGTCCGCGGACGGCGCGCACAGCAGCCACACCGTCCGCGGCGGCGGCTCCTCGATCGCCTTGAGCAGCGCGTTGGCCGCCTGCTCGGTGACCCGGTCGGCGTCCTCGAACAATACGACCCGCCAGCGGCCGAGCGTGGGCGCCCCCGCCGCCTTGAGCACGAGCTCACGCGTCTGCCGCACGCCGTACGACAGGCCCTCCGGCCGTACGAACGTGACGTCGGGGTGCGAGCCGACCTCGACCTGGTGGCAGGCGTCGCAGTGGCCGCAGCCCTGCTCGGGGCAGAGCAGCGCGGCGGCGAACGCCTTGGCGGCGGTGGACCGCCCGGAGCCGGGCGGGCCGGTGAACAGCCACGCGTGGGTCATGCCCGCGCCGCGGCCCCCGGCGACGGCCTCGGCGGCGGCGGAGGCGGCCCGCCGCAGCACGCCGATCGCCCGGTCCTGCCCGATCAGATCCCCGTAGACGGTCATTCGTTATCCGAAGTCACGGATGGCGGGCATCGTGCCGGTGGCCTCCTCGGCCTCGTACGGCACCGGATCAGGCAGGATGTCCCGCACCCGGTCCTGGATCAGGAGCGTCACCTCCCGCTGCTCCAGCGTGCCGTCCACCAGGAGATACCGGTCGGGGTCGGCGGCGGCCAGCGCGCGGAACTCCCGGCGCACCCGCTCGTGGAACTCCAGCGGCTCGGCCTCGATGCGGTCGGCCGGCGAGGCCATCCGCCGCAGCCCGACCGACGGCGGCACGTCGATGAGCACGGTGAGATCGGGGACGAGCCCGCCCGTCGCCCACTTGTTGATCTTCGCGACGTCCTCGGGGTCGAGCGACCGCCCCGCACCCTGGTAGGCCAGGGAGGAGTCCACGTACCTGTCGGTGATCACCGTCGAGCCCCGCCGGAGCGCGGGCACGATCACCTTCTCCACGTGCTCGGCCCGGTCGGCGGCGTACAGCATCGCCTCGGCGCGGGCGGAGAGTCCCTGGTGGGCGGCGTCGAGCAGGATCGCCCGCAGCCGCATGCCGACCTTGGTCGAGCCCGGCTCGCGGGTCTGCACGACGTCGAAACCCTGGTCGCGCAGCCAGATGGCGAGCAGCCGCGACTGGGTCGTCTTGCCCGAGCCCTCGCCGCCCTCGAACGCGATGAACAGCCCGCGTGCGGGCTCGGCCTCGTCGGGGACGAACCGCCGTCCCCGGAGGGCCGCCAGCAGGTCGGCCCCGATCGGCACGCCCGGCCGGTCGTCCATGTGGCGCAGCGCCAGCACGCCGACGGCCACGGCCAGCAGCGCGCCGAGGAGCAGCACGAGGTTGGCCCCGTCGAAGCGGTAGGTCAGCTCGGAGATCCGCAGGTAGTGCCGGCCGAAGAGCGCGGCCAGCGCCGAGGCCACCGCGACGACCAGCAGCAGTACGACCCGGCCCAGCGACTGCAGGAAGGCGAACGTACGGCCGCGCAGCCCGTCCTCGACCTCCAGGCCGATCGTGGTGTAACCGATGATCCAGGCGATGCCGGCGAAGGCGCCCAGCACGACCGTCAGCACCACGACGACGACCAGGTTCTGGATGAGCGCGACGGCGGCCAGCGTGACCCCCGCGCACAGGATCGACAGCCCGAACATCCGCCGCCGCGACAGGCCGCCCAGCAGGCGGGGGCCGAAGAACATGCCGAACGCCATGCCGAGGAAGACGGCGCAGAACACCGTGCCGTACCCCGCGTCGCCGCCACCCATCACCTGCACGTACGCCTTGGCGACGCCGATGACCGCGCCCCCGGCGGCGAACGCGCCGAGCATGCCGATGATCAGCCCCCGCACCACCCGGTTGCCGCCGACGTACCGCCAGCCCTCGGTGATCTGCCTGAGCACCGACGGCGCGGCCACGTGGCGGACGTGGTCCTTGGGGATGGCCCGCAGAGTGAAGATCATCACGGCGGAGGCGAGGTAGGCGAGCGCGTTGAGATAGAGCGCCACGCTGGTCGCCGCGACCGTGAACGCCGGTACGGCCGCCGAGATCGTGGTGATGACCCCCGACAGGACCGCGAACAGGGCCGCGGCCACAGGAGCGGTGCCGTACGTCACGAGGAGGTTGAGCTGGTTGGCCTCCTCCAGCCGCTCCTTGGGCACCAGGTTGGGCACGGTCGCGTCCTTGGCCGGCACCCAGAACAGGTTCACGCACTCGACCAGGAGCGTCGCGACGAGCAGCCACTGGTAGCCGCCGATCAGCGGGATCGACAGCACCACCGCGAACCTGAGGACGTCGGCGACGACCATCGTCAGCCTGCGGTCGAACCGGTCGGCCACCGCTCCCGCGAGCGGGCCGAGCAGGATCGCGGGCAGCATCTTGGCGACGAAGACGCCGCCGATGGCGAGGCTCTGCGTCTGGAAGCCGGACGGCGCGGTGAGGTTACCGGCGAGGGCGGTCAGCGCGATGATGTTGAGCCAGTCGCCGAGGCTGCACGTCGCCATGGCGGTCCAGAGCCTGCGGAACGGCGCGTTCGCCAGCACGTGCGGCTGCTTGCGTCGCGCGGCGGCCCGGGCAGGAGTGCTCATGATGTCAGCGTATCCAGGGTGTTCGCTGGGCTGGGAGACGGACGAGCGGGCCGCTCGGGCCTGCTCGTCGCCTGAGGGTATTACGTCCGCCTCGTCCTCGCTCTCATGATGACGGCAATGCTCTACGCCGATTCCCGCCGCCCGCCCGGCGAGACGGCTCAGGCGCGCAGCTCGATGAGAGTGATCTCGGGTGGGGCGCCCACCCGGACGGGCGGGCCCCAGAAGCCCGCGCCCCGGGTGACGTAGATCTGGGTGTCGCCGCCGCCCTGGCGCGGCACGCTCGCGAGCCCCGCCACCACGGGCTGCTGCAACGGCACGAGCAGGTTGAACGGCGCCATCTGGCCGCCGTGGGTGTGCCCCGAAAGCTGGAGGTCGACGCCGTGCGCGGCAGCCTGCGCCACCTGGACGGGCTGGTGGGCGAGGAGCACGACGGGCCGGTCCGCGTCGCGGCCCCCGAGCGCCCTGCCCATGTCCGGGCCGTCGCCCGAGAGCGCGCCGTTGAGGTCGTTGACGCCCGCGAGGTCGAGCACGGCTCCCCCGTGCGTGATCTCGACCCGCTCGTTGCGCAGCGGCCGGACGCCGAGGGAGCGCAGCTCCTCGATCCACTCCTGGGGGCCCTCGGCCGTGTAGTACTCGTGGTTGCCGGTCACGAAGTACGCGCCGTACCGGGATTCGAGGGACTTGAGCGGGGCGGCGAGACGGCCGAGCTCGGCCACCGTGCCGTCGACCAGGTCGCCCACGATCGTCACCACGTCGGCCCCCAGGCCGTTGATCATGCGGACGATCCGCTCGGTGTGGCCCCGGCCGGTGAGCGGCCCGAGGTGGATGTCGCTGACGGCCGCGATGCGCAGCCCGCTCATCCGCGGATCGAGCCGCGGCAGGCGGACCGGCACCCGCTCGATCACCGGATCGCCGAGAGCCCGGGTCACGCCGTAGCCCACGGTCGCGAGCGCTCCCGCCGCCACGACGGCGGAGGCCGTACGCGAGATGAACAGCCGCCGGTCGATCGCCGGCGCGTCCGCTCCGGGTCCTCCCCCGGCCGGTCGGCCCCCGGAAGCGGCCACCGGAGTCGCGGAGTCCGGCGCGGCCGGCCCCGCGACCGCGGCGGACTCCCCGGCCGCCGTACGGGCGAGGACCGACGCGTCCTCGGCGTCGTCCACCGCACTGTCCACCAGGGCCGCGCCCGGGGTGGTGCGGCGGCCCCTAGCCAGGGCGAACGCCGCGATCGCCCGGGGCACCTCCGCGACCAGGCCGAACACGAACAGGTAGAACATCAGGGCCAGCCACAGGTAGCCGGGCCAGGCGACGACGCGCACGACCTCCACGCCGGAGAGCCGGCTCCCCGCCATGGTCACCACCATCAGGGCGGCCAGGACCACGAGCGTCCACGTCAGCACCCGGCGGAGGCGCGAACCCGGCGTCGTCGACGCCCGGACCAGCCGCCGCCACAGATAGACGTGCACGACGGCCACCGCCGTCAGGATCATGACCAGGAACCCCACGAGATCTCTCCTCGACCGGCTGACGATCAGGGGCCGGCTGACGACGATGCTACGAGGAGCCACCGGCGGCCGCGTTCCCGGGAGCCGTGGCGAGAACGATCACCGGCAGGCCCGTCCGGTGAAAGTTTCACCTCCGAGTCGGCCCGATGCCGCGCCACCATCGGCGATCTTTGCCCCTGACCAGGAGCAAGCGGACGATCGCGGCAGAAACGTCCCTCAGACGTGGCCCCGGTGAGTCCCCCGGGTGCCGACACCGACCGAACGACAACGAGGTGACACATGAGAAGTCCCCGCTATCTGGCCTGGCTGGCCGCAGGGGCGGCGGTCGCCGCGGCGATCGCGCTCTCCGGCGTGCCCGCCGGAGCGGTGGCCGCCACGCCCACCCCCAGCCCGAGGCCGTCCGCGGCCCCGTCGCCGAGCGCCGAACCCGGCGCGCCGACGACACCGTCCAACGTGCAGCTGTGCCCGCCGCCGGTGCCGACCGGCTCCACCCAGGGGTACGTCGGCCTGTGCTGGAGCGCGTCCACCGACGACGTCGGCGTCACCGGCTACGAGGTCTACCGGCTCACGGCCGACGGCTTCGTCAAGGCGGCGTCGACCACCAGCACCCTCACCGTGTTGAGCGGGCTGGTCTACGGCAAGGTCTACACCTTCTACATCGTGGCCAAGGACGCCGACGGCCACACGAGCCCGCCGACGGCGCTGATCAACACGCGGGCCGTGTCCGGCATGGTGGTCAGCCCGAGCCCGATCCCCGGAGACAGCACCCCGCCGAGCAAGCCGACCGGGCTGCACGACGGCTGCGTGTACGACTTCCCCGGCACGGCGTTCTGCTGGACGGCCTCGACCGACGACGTCGGCGTCACCGGCTACGCCGTCTACCGGCTCACCTCGACCGGCTGGCTGCTGGTCGGAACCCGGACCTCGCCCTACTTCATGGAGGGCAACCTCACGACGTACGCCAGGTACACCTACATCGTGGTGGCCAGGGACGCGGCCGGCAACGTCAGCGTGCCGTCCGACCCGATCACCACCACCGCCCTGCCGGGGTTCCCCACGCCGAGCCCCTCCGTAAGCCCCACGCCGACGCCGAAGTCCACACCCACTCCCAACTGCAAGGTCGCCTACACCCAGTCGACCTGGTGGACGGGCTTCTCCGCCAGCGTGTCGATCACGAACACGGGCAGCACGCCGATCTCGGGCTGGACGCTGCGGTTCGCCTTCCCGTCGGCGGGCGAGCGGATCACGCAGGGATGGTCGGCCGACTGGAACCAGGGACCGGATAACACCGTCACCGCTTCCAACATGGCCTGGAACGCCAACATCGCTCCCGGCGCGTCCGTGAGCATCGGTTTCAACGCCTCGCACACCGGCGTCTCCGACGCGCCGAGCACTTTCTCGCTCAACGGCGCGCCCTGCGCCGTGGCCTGACCGCTCCCGGGCGCGACCCGCGCCCGGATCCGACGCTGCACCCCGGTGGCGGCCGTGCCGCCACCGGGCCGCCACCGGGGTCACGCGGTCAGGACTTGGCGGCGGGCTTCTTCGTGGTGGTCCTGGCCCGGGTGGTGGTCCGCTTGGGGGCGGGCGCCCGCTCCCGCCGGTCGGCCAGCAGCTCCGCCGCCCGCTCCAGCGTGATCTCCTCGACCGTGTCGCCCTTGCGCAGCGACGCGTTGGTCTCGCCGTCGGTGACGTACGGGCCGAAGCGGCCCTCCTTCACCACCACCGGCTTCTTGGAGTTCGGGTCCTCGCCCAGTTCCCGCAGCGGCGGAGCGGCGGCGGCACGGCCGCGTCCCCGCGGCTTCGGCTGGGCGAACAACTCCTTGGCCTGCTCGATCGTGACCGTGAGCAGGTCCTCCTCGGACGCGAGCGACCGCGAGTCGGTGCCCTTCTTGATGTACGGCCCGAACTTGCCGTTCTGCGCCGTGACCTCCTCGCCGTCGATCGCGCCCACCACACGCGGCAACTGGAGCAGCTTCAGCGCCTGCTCCAGCGTGATCGTGTCCAGGTCCATCGTCTTGAACAGCGAGCTGGTGCGCGGCTTGGGGGCGTCGGCCTTCTTCGTCCGCTTCCTGCCGTCCGCCGGCGCCGGCTCCTCGGGCAGGATCTCCGTGACGTACGGGCCGAACCGGCCGTCCTTGGCGACGATCCTCCGGCCGGTGGCCGGGTCGACGCCGAGATCGCGGTCGCCGCTCGGGCGCGAGAACAGTTCCTCGGCCTTCTCCGCGGTGAGGTCGTCGGGCGCCATGTCCTCGGGGATGTTCACCCGGGCGCCGTCGCGGTCGAGGTACGGCCCGTAGCGGCCCACCCTGATCACGATGTCCGTCCCCTTGATCGGGAACGAGCTGATCTCCTTGGCGTCGATCTCCCCGAGGTCGGTGACCATCTCCTTCAGGCCCTCGTCGCCGTCCCCGGCGCCGAAGTAGAACCTGCGCAGTTCGGGCACCCGCTCGGCGCGGTCGTTGGCGATGTCGTCGAGGACCTTCTCCATCTCGGCCGTGAAGTCGTAGTCGACCAGGTTGCCGAAGTGCTGCTCCAGCAGGTTGACCACGGCGAACGCGAGGAACGACGGCACCAGGGCGGTGCCCTTCTTGAACACGTAGCCCCGGTCCAGGATCGTTCCGATGATCGACGCGTACGTCGACGGCCGGCCGATCTCGCGGTCCTCCAGCTCCTTGACCAGCGATGCCTCGGTGTACCGCGCGGGCGGCTTGGTCGAGTGCCCGAGCGCGGTCAGTTCGGCCGCGGTGAGCCGGTCGCCCTCGGTCAGCGTGGGCAGGCGCTTCTCCGAGTCGTCCCGGTCGGTCGCGGGATCGTCGGCGCCCTCGACGTACGCCCGCAGGAAGCCGTGGAACGTGATCGTCCGGCCGGTGGCGCTGAACTCGACCTCCACCGGGTCCGCGGCCGTCCCGGCGGAGCCGTCGCCGCCCGCGCCGGACGTGCCGGCGACCTTGACCGACACCGACTCGCCGACCGCGTCCTTCATCTGGGAGGCGACCGTACGCTGCCAGATGAGCTCGTAGAGCCGGAACATGTCCCCGGCGAGCCCGGTCTCGCCCGGCGTGCGGAACTCCTCCCCGGACGGCCGGATCGCCTCGTGCGCCTCCTGGGCGTTCTTGACCTTGCTGGTGTAGGCGCGCGGCTTGTCTGGCACGTACGCCGCGCCGTACAGCTTGATCGCCTGGCTGCGGGCCGCGGCGACGGCCGTCTCCGACAGCGTGATGCTGTCGGTACGCATGTAGGTGATGAAGCCGTTCTCGTACAGCCGCTGGGCCACCTGCATCGTGTACTTGGCGGAGAAGCCCAGCTTGCGGCTCGCCTCCTGCTGCAGGGTGGTCGTCCGGAACGGCGCGTACGGCTTCCGCGTGTACGGCTTGCGCTCCACCGAACGCACCGCGTACGAGGCGCCGGCGAGCCGTCCGGCGAGGGCGGTCGCGGCGGCCTCGTCGAGGTGCAGGATGTCGGGGCTCTTGAGCCGGCCGGTGGAGGCGAAGTCGCGGCCCTGGGCCACGCGCCTGCCGTTCACCCCGGTCAGGGTGGCGGAGAAGGTCCGGGGGTCGTCCCCGGCCCGGCCGGTGTCGAACAGCGCCTGGAGGTCCCAGTAGGCGGCCGCGGTGAACGCCATCCGCTCCCGCTCACGCTCCACGACCAGGCGGGTGGCGACCGACTGCACGCGCCCGGCCGACAGCCGCGGCTTGACCTTCTTCCACAGGACGGGACTGACCTCGTAGCCGTACAGGCGGTCGAGGATGCGCCGGGTCTCCTGGGCGTCGACCAGGCGGAGGTTGAGGTCGCGGGGGTTGGACACCGCGTCCCGGATCGCGTGCGGGGTGATCTCGTGGAACACCATGCGATGCACCGGGATCTTGGGCTTCAGCACCTCGCGCAGGTGCCAGGCGATGGCCTCGCCCTCCCGGTCCTCGTCCGTGGCGAGGTAGAGCTCGTCGGCCTCCTTGAGAAGCTGCTTGAGCTTGGAGACCTGTGCCTTCTTGTCGGGGTTGACGACATAGAGCGGCTCGAACTCGTGGTCGACGTTCACCCCGAGGCGGGCCCAGGCCTCGCTCTTGTACTTCTCCGGGATGTCGTCGGCCTTCTCCGGGAGATCACGGATGTGGCCGATGCTCGACTCGACGATGTAGCCGCGCCCGAGGTACCCGGCGATCGTCTTCGCCTTCGCGGGCGATTCCACGATCACCAGGCGGGTTCCGCCGGCGTTGCCGTTGTTGGCTGGCACGCTGCTTCCTACCTCGCTGTCCGCTGTCGTTCCCCGTGTATCCGGGAGTTTCCGGGTGTTTCACGTGTTTCCGGGTTTCGTGCGCCCCGGCTCACTGACACCCTCGTCGCCCGGGACGGGGGTGCCTACCCCCACCGGGCGCCGTGGAGGCACCGCTTTGAAGGTACCTGCCGCCGCACGTTCCTCCCCCTCGGGCTACCCGGTTCTGTCCGGGAATGTAACTCGCCTGGCGCTGTTATCCACGAGGACGCAGAATAGAGCCCATCGAGTTCCCTAGCACGCCCCGGAGACCAATGGCTGTGCTCGACTACTCCTACCTGGACCTGTATCTGCCGCGTGGCACCCCTCGGGAGGTGGCGCGACAGATGCTGACGGAGCATGCCGAGCACGGAGACTGGGAATTGGAGCGGCTGCGCCTGTATCCCGACGGCAGCAGGCGCGTCCGGCTGCGTCGGAAGATCATACGGGCCGCTCGGACGATGTGAGCCGCGGAGGCGGCGACGCCACGGTCAAAAAGAGCTTTGCCCGCCCCGGGCCGCGCCCCCGGAACGGGCAAAGCGTCGATGCCCTCCTCCACTGGCCGGGAGGCGGCGTCCTGGTGGCCCGCGCCGGGCCCGTACGACGAGCGGCTGGTTCGCCGCCGCCGCGCCCGGCGCGAGCGTGATATCCCTCGCGTCCTCAGCCGGGCGCGTGGTTCTTCACGCGCCCGGCCGTCCGGCTACCTGCGGCCGAAGCGGAAGCGGCGGGTGACGGCGAACAGGCTCGCCGAGACGGCGAACATGGCACCGAGGACCAGTGCGGCGAACGAGCCGGCGTTCATGCCGGTCAGCCCGACGGGCTGCTCGGCGCTCATGAGACCGAGCTTGCCCAGCGGGAGCACCTCGGTGGTCTTGCCGAGGTCGCCGGTCGGCAGGTTCCGCGTGGCGTCGGCCACGGGCAGCGAGGCGGTGGCGTCGTCCAGCGTCCGCTGGGCGGGCAGCGTGCGGGCCGTGTCGTCGAGCGAGCCCGCGGCCGGCAGCGCGCCGGTGGCCTTGGACACGACGGCGGCGGGGTTGCCGGCGGGGACCACGCCCTTCACGCCCTTGCCCGCCGGGACGGGCGGGGCGGCCGGCAGACCCGGCGTCTCCGGCAGGCCGAGCATGTTCGGCAGGTTGCCGATCACCGGCCCCGAGGGCGCTGCGGGGGCGCTCATCGGCTGCATGGTGTGGGCGCCCGACAGCACCGGCATCGCGGGCGTGGCGGGCACCATGGCGCCGCGCGCGGCCCTGTGCTGGGGGTGCGGCCGGTAGCCGTGGGGACCCCAGCCGCCCACCTTGGCCCCGCCCAGGCAGCCCGCGGCGGCGTCGCCCAGCACGGCGACGGCGTTGCCGCAGACGTTGACCGGCGCTGTGATCGGCGCGACCACCTGGTTGCCCGCGACGATCCCGTGGCGACCAGAGGTCACGTTGCCGCCCGCACCGGCGCCGCCGCCGACCACCGCGGCCCCGCCCCGGCAGCCCGCGTGGGCCTTGCCGAGCGCGGCGACGGCGTTGCCGCAGACGTTGACCGGCGCCGTGATCGGCGCGACCACCTGGTTGCCGCCCAGGATCGAGGAACGGCCGGAGGTGATGTTGCCGCCGGCGCCCCAGCGGCCGCCGTGCCCGCCGCCGATCACGCTCGCGCCGCCGCGGCAGCCCGCGAAGGCGTCGCCGATGACCGCGATGGCGTTGCCGCAGACGTTGACCGGCACGGTGATCGGCGCGACCACCTGGTTGCCGCCGCCGACGCTGTGCGTGCCGCTGGTGACGTTGCCGCCCGAACCGCCGGACCAGCCGCCGTGACCCCCGTGACCCCCGTGACCGCCGTGGCCCGGCCTGGACCCGCCGTGGCAGCTGCCCGAGCCGTTGCCGCACACCTCGACCGGTGCGGTGATCGGCGCGACCACCTGGGTGCCGCCACCCACGGAGTAGCGCCCGTCGGTGTCGTGACCACCCGAACCGGGACGGGGCCGGTGGTGACCGCCGTGGCCGTACCCGCCGTGCCCGCCGTGCCCACCGTGACCGCCGGGGCCGCCCACGGACGAGCCGCCGCGGCAGCCCGAGAACGCGTCACCCAGGACGGCGACGGAGTTGCCGCAGACGTTGACCGGCGCGATGATCGGGGCGACCACCTGGTTGCCGCCGAGGACCGAGGAGCGGCCGCTGGTGCGGTTGCCGCCGGCGCGGCCGGCCGGACCGGCGCCCCCCACGTAGGCGCCGCCGCGGCACCCCGCGGTGGCGTCGCCGAAGATGGCGATGGAGTTGCCGCACAGGTTGATCGGCGCGGTGATCGGGGCGACCACCTGGTTGCCGCCGCCGACGCTGTGCGTGCCGCTGGTGACGTTGCCGCCCGCGCCGCCGCGGCGGCCCGGGCCCTTGGCGACCGCACCGCCGCGGCAGCCCGCTCCGGCCTCCCCGAGGACGGCGACCGCGTTGCCGCAGACGTCGATCGGGGCGGTGATCGGCGCGACCACCTGGTTGCCGCCGAGGACGCTCCCCGCACCGGAGGTGCGGTTGCGCCCGGCGCCCTGGCCCGCGCCCTGTACGGCCGCGCCGCCCAGGGACGAGCCATGGGACTCTCCCGCGACCGCCACCGCGTTGCCGCTGATGTCGATCGGCAGGGTCACCGGGATGTCGACCTGGTTGCCGCCGAGGACCGAGTGGCTTCCGTCGGTATCGGCGAAAGCCGTACCGCTGCCAAGGGCCATGACGCCGACGGCGAGAAACGCCGCGGAGGCCGAGCCCTTCGCCCACGTTCGCATGATGAATGCTCCTAGTGGTTCTTCTTAGGGGGTTACCTGACAGCTCGCGACTTCTGTCCACGCCGAATGAGCACAGCGGAGCGGTGGACGGTCACGAGGATGGGAGATTCCGCGTCACCCGCGCGGGAGCCTGCCGCCTGGGCACCACAGGTCAGGGCAGACGGTGGCACCGGTCGCCGTACCGAGGCGGACCGGCGCGAAGGCGGGATCAGTCAGGAGAGAAAGACGGGTCGTCCGCCGCTGTGCGGACCACCGGGGGAACAACCGCCGCCAGTGGGGCGGGCAGGGTGGTGAGACGCGGCTCGAACACAGGCCGCGCGACATCCCCGAACAGGATGCTTCCACCGCTTGTCTGCGGGACCAGGCCCTGGTCTGCGGGCGCGTGGTCCGCGGTGGACGGCGGAGGGAGCATGGGCTTCGACTGGCTGGTCAGCCCGTCGACCGTGCGCCCCGCCATCGCCTCGGCGTTCACCGAGGTGTCGTCAGCCGCCGTGGGGAAACCGTCGGCACTCTTCCCGTGAGACCTCGCCACACCTGCGGCGCCCGGCGAGGGCGGCAGGCCGAGGTCCGGACCGGAGACACGGTCGGGAAGAACCGACCCGGCGGCGTCAGGTGAGGGTGCGGCCCCGGCGGCGGAGGTCGCCGTGCCGAAGACGCCGAGAAGCACACCGAGCAGCCATGCGGCGGCGATCAGCCCGCCGACGACCAGCAGGCGGCTCGATCGGGAGCCGGCCGCGAACCGCGCCATCCGGCTCCGCTCGTGGCGGCCGGGAGACGTGACGGGCACGCCGGGAACGGCGACGGGCGAAGACGCCCCCCACTGCTCCTGCGACGTGCTCGTCACGCGACCTCCCCATACCGCTGAGCCGACATCCGGCCGACTCGACCCGGAGCGGATCAACCCTCAACGGAGAGTCACTGTAGCGGCACGGCACGTGATCGCAACAGCTTTCTCAGCAGTATTCGAGGAAACGGTCAAGGACCCGGACGCCAAACTGGAGCGAATCCACCGGAACCCTCTCGTCGATGCCATGGAACATCCCGGAGAAGTCCAAGTCCTCGGGAAGCCGCAGCGGCGCGAAGCCGTACCCGCTGATGCCGAGGCGGCTGAACGCCTTGAGGTCGGTGCCGCCGCTCAGCGTGTACGGCACGACCCGCGAACCCGGGTCCTCCTCGTGCAGCGCGTCGGCCATGGCCTTGACGAGCGGGCCCTTGAAGGGCGTCTCGACCGCGACGTCGTGGTAGACGAACTCCCGCGTCACGTTGGGCCCGAGCAGCTCGTCCACGGTCTGGAAGAACTCGTCCTCGTACCCGGGCAGGAACCTGCCGTCCACGTGCGCGGTCGCGGCCTGGGGGATGACGTTCGCCTTGTAGCCGGCCTGGAGCATGGTCGGGTTGGTCGTGTTCTTGAGCGTCGCGCCGATCATGCGGGCGAGCGGGCCGAGCGTGGCCACCGCCGCCTCCGCGTCCTCGGCCTTGACCTCCGTGCCGAAGACCTCCTCGAAGAACGCCTGCACGGTCGGCGTGAGCCGCACCGGCCACTTGTGGCGGCCGATCCGGCCGACCGCCTCGGCGAGCTCGGTCACGGCGTTGTCGTCGTTGAGCATCGAGCCGTGCCCGGCCCTGCCCTTGGCGGTCAGGCGCATCCAGGCGATGCCCTTCTCCGCCGCCTCGATCAGGTACAGCCGCCCCTTTTCCGTGGTCACGCTGAAGCCGCCGACCTCGCCGACGGCCTCGGTGCAGCCCTCGAACAGCTCCGGGTGCCTGCCCGCCAGCCACTGGGCGCCGTAGTGGCCGCCGGCCTCCTCGTCCGCGGTGAAGACGAGGACGACGTCCCTCGGCGGCCTGCGTCCCTCGCTCAGCCGCCGCCGAACGACGGCGAGGATCATCGCGTCCATGTCCTTCATGTCCACGGCCCCGCGGCCCCAGACGCAGCCGTCGGCGACCTCGCCGCTGAGCGGGTGGTGCGTCCAGTCGGCGGCGTCGAAGGGCACGACGTCCAGATGGCCGTGCAGGAGGAGGGCGTCCCGGCTCGGGTCGGCGCCCTCCACCCGGGCGACCACGTTCGCCCGGCCCTTGTCGGACTCCAGGATCCGCGGTTCCAGGCCGACCTCCGCCAGCTTTCCGGCCACGTACTCCGCGGCCTCGCGTTCCCCGGGGCCCGTGTTGTCCCCCGCGTTCACCGAGTCGATCCGGATCAGGTCGCGGCACAGCTCGACGACCTCGTCCTCCCCGAAGCGTGGGGTCATTGCGCCTCCTCCTACCGGACGGGTCGCCCAGTGGCCGGACCCGCCCGTGTCTGTCACGTCGTACGGCTCGCGCCTCCATCCTGCCGCCGTACAGGCGTGTCCTTCACCCCCGGGCCGCCGCACGCCGTACGGAGGGGCTGAATCCCGGTATGAAGCAGGGCGGAGAGAGTGCTAACCTGTATCAGCCGACGCGGGATGACGATCCCGCGTGAGGCACCACGTCCGGGTGGCGGAATAGGCAGACGCGCTAGCTTGAGGTGCTAGTGCCCAGTGATGGGCATGGGGGTTCAAGTCCCCCCTCGGACACAAACCCACATGTGGAGGCTGGGGGCAACCCGGGCCTCCACAAGTCGTTTCCGGGGTCGGTACGTCGATCGCGCGGGGACGGCCTCCGGGGGCCTGAGTGCATATGCGCTTGCGCGAATCAAGGAAATGCGCGTGCCCATACGGCCTTCTCACACGCAGATCGCACGGTGGATCGAAGGCCAGAAGCCACGAGGCATCACCGCTGCTCTGATCGCTGAAGCACTCAGCCGCAAGCTCGGTCGCCAGGTCACCCTGGCGGACATCGGGCTGGAGGGCACCACTGTCTCACCCGAGATCGGGCTCAACTTTTCTGACGTCCGGCGAGCTTGGTGAGGTACTGCGTACCGCGCCGTCGAGAATGACGCCCGCACTACCTTGGCTCTCCTGACGTGATCATGCCGGACACGGGACGGGCCGTGCGGCGATCTGAAACAGCAGGCGGCGCGCAAAAGCGGGTGTGGAGATGCGCAGCGCGGCTCGACACAGCGCAACAGTGAATGAAAAGGACGACCAGATAAAAATCCCTGGCGAGCGGAGATGTTCCCGGCGCTCGGCCAAGCGCTGAGCCATCCACGTCTACAGCTGAAGGGCTATGGTGTGTCTCGGTTTGGAGAGGGGACAAGGCGTGACCAATGGTAATGAGGCACCCCTGCCAGTATGGACACTCGCCACAGAGGCCTTGAGCGTGCCGAATGTGCTGGGCGATGAGGGCATGACACCGGCCCGACTCGCCGAACTGCGAACAGTCCTGGCAACACTTGCGGATTCCCCCATCGCCACGTTGGAAGCGCATCCGATGTCGACCAAGCGCGATCGAAACGGTGGGATTCCGCTCCATGCAGCCAGCCCGCTCGCTCAGCAGTTGTCGCACCTCGTGGCTCAGACAGCGAAGTCGGCGCCTCCGACGCTGAACGTCGCCGCTACCGGTGACGTGCTCTACCGGATGGTGGTACCGGCAAAGGTTGCCGCACAGGTCGGTAAGGGACTCGTCCAGCCCATGAAGGCGTCTGCCGGAGGTGTTCACAGCGCGCTGGTCAACTCCGCCGGCCGCATCACAAACCACGCGAGTTTTGTTCCCGTTGCCGGCAAGGCCGCTGTCGCAGGTGCTGCGACCGGATCAGCCGGCACAGCCGGTGTGGCCGCGGCCAGCGCCGGAGCGTTGACCGTGGCCGCGCCACTCGTACTGATGGCCGTCGCGGTCGGCGTCAGCGCCTACGCTGATCACCAACGCCAGGCAGCGATCGAGCGGATCACCGACCTCCTGGAGCAGTTACACGAGGACAACCTCGAGGACGAACGCAGCGAGTTGGACGGTTGCCGGGATGCGATCGATAAAGCGACGTCAATCCTCCTCGACCAGGGCAGAATCGGCCTCTCGTTAGGGCTGGACACTTCGTCGTATGCGATCAGCACGGCGATCGAACGAGCCAAGCGTCGGCTCATCAGGTGGCAAGATGCGCTAGCCAAGCTACCCGACGGCCCTGTCGAGCTCGGTGCGTTGACGAAATCATTCCCTGGTGTCGACAAGGAAGGCGGAGCATTCCGCGCACACCTGGAGCTCGCACGACTCGCCATCGCTCTCAAACGCCGAATGCTCGTGCTTCAGGCAGTTGAACACGCTCAGCTTGTGGACACGAACAATCCGTTCAAGAGCTTTGTCGGGACGTTGCACGACGGCGAGCGTCGCGTCGACGAGTTGGAGTCAGGCATCAACTCAGTCCTTCTTCGACTGTCGACTCTCGAACTGAAGCGTGAAGGCGGTTTCCTGAGCATCATGTTCACGCAGGGCGAGGTCGACGACCTACTCAAAGCCGTATATCGCCTTCGCGCCTTGGGTGATGGCCTCAACATGGGAATCCACCAGGCCGACGTTGCGATTGAGATCGAACGAAGCAGCGACGGATCGCTCGTAGTGTTCCCTGCTGTCGCTGCCTGACCGGACGCCGTGCGGAACCCGACCGCGCCCATAGCACCAGGAAGGCTGAACAGGATCGCTGCGTTTCAGGCGGCCAGTCCTGCATTGGTACGTGCGCCATCCACCAGTCCGCCGAACCGGTCAAGGCTCTCGATGTGGAGAAGCGGTCCCCGCCGTGCCGGTGGCCAGGTGGAGCGGCACCGGCCATCACAGGCCATAGCGGACCGGGGGATCACCTCGTGGGGCCCAACGGACCGCCTACGGGTCACACGAGTGACTAGCTAGAAGTGCGCGACGAGTCTGCGTACGACTCTGGGGTCGCGGAGGACCACGCCGAGCTGGAGATGCTCAAGGCGGTGGCGCGTCAGCGGCTGGTTGCCGGTCAGCAAGAGCTGGACCTGCGCCCGGAAGATGGACGGCGGAGGGAGGGCCGGTGGAGATCACTTTATGATCTCCTCGGTGCTCTCTCTTGCGGTGGACAGTGCGTAGCTGTCCTTCTGCCTTGAGTCCTCGGGAACGTAGGCCGTGCGCGGACGTCCGATCTTTTTGGCCACCGCGTGTTCGGCTGGAAACTTTCAACGGTAGTGCGACCGGCTGTTGTCCCAGGAAGCCTCCGTCCGGCGCGTGCGGACCCCGCGGCACAACAGATCGCGAAGCACGTACGGGCGCGGAGCGCTGCGAGGCTTCCGCTGGTCAGCGGTGCGCACCCTTCGCGCGCACTCGCTTCCCCCTTCGTCACACCCTCGCCAGCATCGACGGGCCAGGCCTTTTCGTGCCAAGCCGCCAAGGCCGAGCGCCCGGTTCCGGGTATTGACCGGACTGATGTTATCGCTCACACTCTCGTAACACCGATGTAATCCTCACTTCCACCGCGGGTAAAGAATGCGCGTTCGGCGTCCGGTGATACGAACCCAGTCCCCATCGAACAAGGTAGCCCTGCCGCACAACTATCAGCGCTGACATTCGTTGGAGCTCTGATGCAGTCCCCCCAGCTGAACCGGCGACGGCTGCCGCAGGCCGCCGGTGCGGCCGTCGCCGCCGGGGCGTGCCGTACCACCGCCCGCACAAGACCCTCGCCGGTCTCCTCGACGTGAGCAGTCACATCGGCAGCACGCGCTGCGGCATGCCGCCGCGGTTCGCGGCATGGGTTGACCGGCCTGCACGCCGACACGCGGATCCGCCGGCAACACGACGTGCGCAAGCGAAAGCCGACCCAGCAATCCAGATCTAGTGATGGGATAATTCATGGCACTGAGCATGGCGTCTGGTGGTTACTCATCAGGACCATCGCGGCGCATCCGGCCATTGCGCCGGTTGCTGATCGCCCTTGTGGTGACCACGCTCACCGCAGCGGCGGCCCTCGTCTCCGCGCCGTCGGCCAATGCCGCCACGAGCCAGTTCCGCGGCATGAACTGGGCCGTGCTGGGTGACAACTTCAGCACCGGCCCGCTGGTCGTGCAGGGCCTGAGCCAGTCCGACAGCAACGCGACGGTACGGGCCAAGGCCAACTCGCTCTACGACAGCATGGAATACCTCATGGGGGTCAACACCGTCCGGCTGCCCATCAACACGCACACCGTGGCCAACACGACCTGGTGGAACGCCTACCGCGGCGCCATCGACGCCGCCGCCGAACGCGGATTCAAGGTCATCCTGGCCTACTGGGAGGACGGTGCCGCCTCCGGCGGCAGGATCACGAACCTCGCCGCATGGAACGCGATGTGGTCCAGCGTGATCAGTACTTACGGCTCGAACGGCAACGTCTACTTCGAGCCGATGAACGAGCCGCACGGCTATTCGTCGTCGGAGTGGCGCAACGTCGCGGCGAACTGGCTCAGCTCCCACCCCTCGGCGGTGCCCGGCCGGGTGCTCATCGGCGGCACCGGCTTCAGCCAGGACCTGCGGGACATCTGCAACGACAGCCGCTTCAACTCGACGCTGCTTTCCTTCCACTACTACGCCTTCTTCTACAGCGCGATGACCTACGACGGTTTCCGAAGCCACATGCAGTCGCTTCTGGGCAACTGCGCCTCCCGCGCGGTCGTGACGGAGTACGGCGCGCCGATGGCCACCGGCCTGAACTACGGCGACCCGAACAGCACCGACAACTTCGTGCGTTACCTCCGCGCCGTGACGCAGGTCATGCGGGACAACCAGATGGGCGGCACCTACTGGCCCGCCGTCGGCGGCAAGATAACCGCAGGCCTCGGCTACGACCACTACTCGATGTTCGCTCTCGGCGGCAGCGGCACCACCCTCAACCTGTCCACCCGCAACGGCTACGGCGCCAACCGGGTCCGCTACGGCTGGGGCGACACCGTCGGCGACTCCAGCCCTTCGCCTTCGCCCTCGTCTTCGCCGCAGCCGGACACGTTCTACCGGATCGACGCGCGCCACAGCGGCAAGGCCATGGACGTCCAGCAGGCCAGCACCAACAACAGCGCGCGCGTCGACCAGTACACCTACAACGGCAACGCGTGGCAGCAGTGGCGCTTCCAGGACGCCGGCGGCGGCTACTGGCGCGTCATCAGCCGCCACAGCGGAAAGTGCCTCGACGTGACCAGCGCCTCGACCGCCGACGGGGCCGAGCTCATCCAGTACACCTGCGGCACCGGCAACAACCAGCAGTTCCAGATGGTCGCCAACGGTGGCTACTTCCAGCTCCGGGCACGACACAGCGGCAAATGTGTGGACGTACCGGCCGCGTCCACCGCGGACGGCGTGATCCTCAAGCAGTACTCGTGCAACGGCGGCACCAACCAGCAGTGGTCGCGCACGGCCGTCTGACGGTCGTCTCGACGTGACCGCGGATCCGCGGTCCAGTCCTCCCCGGTGCCGAGCGCGTGCTGCGCGCTCGGCGCCGGGGATCCCATACATGTCGGGCCTGGCCTCGACTGCGACCTTCTCCCGGGGGGCGTAGGCGAGGTGCAGGCCCATCCGCATGTGGAGGTCGTTCCGGTCGGCGGGATCCGCCTCCTTCAGCACCTTGACCATCTCGGCCGCCGATGTCCCGGCGGTGGTCGCCGAGGCCGCCTGCCCACGGTCCGAAGACGGCTCAGGTGACGCCGTCCGAGGTCGTTCCGGGTTTCGTGTGGAGGATCTCGCGCGCCTGGTCCGCGGCGCGGGCGATGCTCTCGGAGACGAAGTCGATGAAGCGGGCGATGTTCTCCAGGCGGCCGGCGGCCGGGGTGCCGGGGCCGAGGATGCCGACGCCCTGCCGGGCGACCTCGCCGAGGTGCGCGGTGGCGCGGGCGCTGGCCATCGTGGATTGGTACATGACGTCGTCGTCGACCACGTAGCGTTCGCGGCGGCGTTCGTCGCGTTCCCGGCGGATGAGCCCCTGGCTTTCGAGGAACGTGATCGCTTTGGAGACGGACGCCGGGCTGACCTGGAGGCGCCCGGCGAGTTCGGATGCGGTGAGACTTCCGGTGTCGGCGGTGTAAAGGCCGGCCAGCACCCGGGCCGTCATCTTGGGCAGGCCCGACTGCATGAAGACGGTGGCGAACGTCTCCTCGTACTCGCGCACGGCCTCGGCATCGCGCCCGTGGGCCTGCGGGGGCGTGCTGGGGTCCCGGGGAGCGGCGCGCCTGCGGCGGTGGGCGCGGTGTTCGGTGGCGCGGTGGGCGAGGTCGGCGCGGTAGGCGGTGGGGCCTCCGTTGCGCATCACCTCACGTGTGATCGTCGAGGTCGGACGGTCGAGGCCTCTGGCGATCTCCGCGTAGGCGAGGCCGTCGGCCAGTCCCAGCGCGATCTGCTGGCGTTCCTGCTGGGTGAGTCGGCCTCCCGGCATCGCGGTCTCCTTCGTTGTCTGCGGTGCCTCCAGAATAGCGTTCACTCTCGGTTCATTGCAACGAGCGGAGTGAGTGTTGTTGCATTAGATTCACAACCATTGCAACAAAATACCACCGTTCACCTGGGATTATGACCGTCTTACACAACGGGATGATTGCCGAATCTCGAAATGCAACGTAGTGTTTCCGTCATCGGAAAGAACAAGCCGCAGGAGAGCACGATGCAGAAGTTCGACACCCCCATCCCGGTGACCGCCGTCCTCGACGTCCCCGCCGGCCGCATCCGGTTCATCGCCGCCGACCGGGCCGACACCGCGGTCGAGGTCCTCCCCGCGAACGCCTCCAAGAGCCGCGATGTGACGGCGGCGGAGCAGACCGAGGTCGTGTACGGCGACGGCGTCCTGCGGATCAAGGCCCCGGAGGCGAAGAACCAGATCCTCGGCCCTTCCGGATCCGTCGAGGTGACCGTCCAGCTGCCCGCCGGCTCCCGCATCGAAGCGAAGGCGGCCCTCGCCGACTTCCGGGGAGTCGGCAGGCTCGGCGATGTCGTCGTCGAGAGCGCGCAGGGCTCGGTCAAGCTCGATGAGGCCGCGAGCGCTCGCCTCACCCTTCAGTCCGGCGACGTCTCGGTCGGCCGCCTGGGCGGCCCCGCGGAGATCAGCACCCTGAAGGGCGACCTCCACATCACCGAGGCCGTGAGCGGCACCGTCACGCTGCGCACCGAGGCCGGTGAGATCTCCGTCGGCGCCGCCCGCGGAGTCTCCGCCGCCCTGGACGCCGGCACCACCTACGGCCGGATCCACAACGCGCTCAGGAACACCGACGGCGCCGACGCCGCCCTGACCATCCACGCGACCACCGCCTACGGCGACATCACCGCCCGCAGCCTGTGAGGGGCACCTCTCAGGCGCGACGATCCTGTCCGTTCAATCGAAATCCCGTAACAGTTCTCAAGGAGCACGCCACCATGTCCCTCACCCTCACCGACCAGGACCGCCCGGAGCTGCAGAAGGTCATCGAGGAGATGATCGATGACGGCTTCACCGGGGTGACGATGCGCGTGCACGATGAGCGTGGCGAGTGGGCCGGCAGCGCAGGGGTGGCCAAGCTGGGCGAGAACACCAAGCCGCCGGTCGACGGACATGTCCGGATCGGCAGCAACACCAAGACGTTCACGGCGACCGTGGTGCTGCAACTGGTGGCCGAGGGCAAGGTCGAGCTGGACAGCCCGGTTGCCGACTACCTGCCGGAGTTCGGGCTGGACCGGCGGATCACGGTGCGGATGCTGCTGCAGCACACCAGTGGGGTGTTCAACTTCACCGGCGAGTACTTCGAGGACGGCACGTTCGTGCCGGGGATCCCCGCCACCCCCTCCGGCAAGGAGTGGATCGACAACCGCTTCACCACCTACCGGCCCGAGGAGCTGGTCCGGCTGGCACTGTCCAAGCCGTCACGGTTCGAGCCCGGCACCGACTGGAGCTACTCCAACACCAACTACGTGCTGGCCCGGCTGCTGATCGAGAAGGTCACCGGCCGCCCGGTCGCCGAGGAGATGCAGCGCCTCATCCTGGGCCCGCTCGGCCTGACCGGCACCGTTCAGCCGGCCACCGAGACCGACATCCCCGAGCCGCACGCCCACGCCTACTACCGCTACGAGGAGGACGGCCAGACCCATACGGTCGACGTCACCCGCCACAACCCCTCCTGGATCTCCAGCGGCGGTGACATGATCTCCACCACGCGGGACCTGCACACGTTCATCTCCGCGCTGGTGGGCGGCAAGCTCCTGCCGGCCCCTCTGCTGGCCGAGATGTGCACGCCGGAGCCCAAGGTCGGCTACGGCCTGGGGGTGTTCGTGCAGGACGCGGGCGAAAACAGCGGCACCGTCATCACCCACAACGGCGGAGCCGCGGGTCACGCCGCGCTGATGTACAGCACGCCTGACGGCAGCAAGACCCTGACCGCCGCGCTCAACTATGTCGACGACGCCGCACTGTCCCTCGGTGAGGCGTTCCAGAAGGCGACGCAAAGGCTCGTCGAAGAGGTTTTCGGCGGCGGACAGGCCGGGCCGGCCAGCTCGGCCGAGCCGGCTCAGTAAGGGAATGGCGAGCCGTGGGACCCCGATGACGGCTCTGGCCATGTCTCGCCGATCTCGTCGGCAAGGGTGGCGATCTCTTCCCGTCGCTCACTCGCCGTACCGAAGGCGCCCTGGACGAGGATGCCACACTATGCGAATATACGTTCGATTGATGAAGATCGTCAGCGGAAGCGGGTCCTCCAGGCACGTCAGAGTGCTCGCTTTTCCCCTTCTCATCAGAACGGAGTGCATGTGCGCCCGTCGACCTCTGGCCGTGCTCCCCTGTCCCGCCGATTAGTCGCCTTGGCCGGATCCCTGCTCGTGATGGCGGGCCTGCTCGCCGCTCAGTCGCCCGCCGCCGCGGCCGCGGACACCGGGGTCGTCGCCGACCTCGGCGTCGTCGCGGGGAGAGGCGGAGACGTGGCGGCCGGCGGCGGCAAGGTCTTCGTCGCCGCCGACGACCGGATCGTGGTCGCCTCCTACGACGGCCGGCCCGTCGACACGATCAGCGGCCTGCCCGGCGCCGTCGCGCTGCCCGTATCGGACGGCGCCAGGAAGGTGTACGCGGCGCTGCGCGATTCGAACGAAGTGATCGAGATCGACACCGCTACGGTCACCATCACCCGGCGTATCGACCTCAGTGCGTACCCGTGCCCGTCGACTCTGACGCAGTCCCACAACCGGCTGTGGATCGGATACGGGTGCGGCGAAGCGGGAGAGGGAGGCGTCGTCGGCCTCGTCCTGTCGGCGACGGCACCCACCCCAAGCCGGTGCTCACCGTGACCGGACCGGCGACGGGCGCCGTCGGCGAGCGACTCGAATTCAGCGGAACCTTCGGCGCCGACGGCGTCTCCTTCCCGCGGACGACGATCGTCGTCTCACGCAAGGTCGTCAGCCCGGATGGCACCGTCACCTCGAAAGCCCTGCCGAAGGTGGCTCCCGCCGCCGACGGGTCGTTCGGCTTCACCGACACGCCGACCACGGCCGGCGAACACGAGTACACCGTCAGGCTGGTTGGGAACTCGGTCATCGAGCCGGCGAACACCAGCCATGTGGTCACCGTCCTCCAACCGGCCACGTAGCATCCCGGCGACCCGGTGACGGCGATTCGAATCGCCGTCACCGACGGTCAAACGCGGTGGTCGCCGGCGCGCGCTTCGAGAAGGAACTCCTACCTCCGCGTCTGCCGGGGAACATGCAGGCCGTGGGCGCCGAGTCGCGAGAGGTCCGGCGGCTCGCGGAGCCGACGCCGCCGTCGCGGGAGCGGTTCGTCGACCTGCTGCGAGCCGTGTCGATCGTCGCGGTGGTCCTCGGACACTGGCCGGCGCCGGTCCCGCACCGGTGGCGTCAGATGGCGGGGCTGCGGCGTTCGATCAAGAGGACGTCGCGCCAGACGCGGTGATGGCGGCCGACGCGTTCGCGGTGCCGAGGACGCGGAAGCCGGCCGCCCGGTGCAGGGCCAGGCTGGCCGTGTTCTCGGGAAAGACGCCGGATTGGATGGTCCAGACGCCAGCGTCCTCGCTGGCGGTTCAAGGCGTGATTCATACGTTGTCTGTCCACATGTGGACACGTTCGTGATGCCCGGACTCCGTCAGGGTACGACGCCCACGCCATTCGCGCTGAGGCGACGCCCGGCAGAATGGCGGCACGTCCCCAGACAACGCACGCGCGAAGAGAGGGGTCACCATGCGAATGTCCGCATCAGCCAGCCGGAAAGCCGGGCTGTTACTGCTGGGAACAACGCTGGCAGGCGGGCTGTTAACCGCCACCTCATCGGCCAATGCCGCTGATTGGAACTGCAGGGTGGTCACGGCGCAGGATGTGAGGTGGTTCGCTTCCTCCACGGGGACCGCAACCAATCCCCCACACAGCCTGTCCAACGGCTCGCTATTCAAGAGCTTCGGCGTGGCCAACGGGCGGTACAGCGCACAAATCGTCTCGCCGTTCGCAGCTGCCGGCTGGGTGACCGCCGACAGCCGGTATGTAGCGCGAGTGGATGACGGCTACTGCAACTGGTGAGCCGGGCACACAGAAGGCGCCTCCCGCCCGTCATGGGTCGGAAGGCGCCTTCGTGACCACGCCAGGCGTCCCCCCTCGATGGCGCAGGTGCCCCAAGCAGACGGCCGGCGGCCGTCATTTCGTTCTCCGGTGCTTCAGCGGCAGGACTCACAACCCCAAGCCGTCGACGGCGAGCGGAGCCGCCAGCGGATCGAGGGCTGTCAGGTGGCGACGGGCGGTGCCGGCTGCGACGGGGTTCCGGGGGTTCGCAGCGTCGGGGTGAACCAGGTTCTCGCCGGAGGAAGCAGGAGCAGCGTCACGATGAGCGCGGACCAGGGCGCGGTCAGAACCCACTCGAAAGTGCCTTCGACCAAGAAGTGGACGAAGTCGAGCAGGGGGATGGCGACCTGGACCGCGATGGTGGCGTGACGGATCCGTGGGCGACGGGTGCGCCACTGGTTCGCCAACCAGCCGGCGAGGATCGGCGGAAGGTAGAAGGGGGCGTAGAGCAGGTTCTCCAGGACGTCGTCGGAATCGAGAACCAGCTCCAGGATGAGCAGGACGATGCCGAGCAGGGCGAGTGTCGCCTGGAGCCAGATCAGGTTCCGGGCGACCCTTACAGACAGAGGCATGCGGGGGGATCCACTTTCAGCTCTCGGGAACGCGGCGAAGGCGTCCGCGCAGACGGCTCGCCGGACAAATAGTCCCATTTCTATGCGGCAGTTGATCTCGTCCAATCTCGGGCCACCTGGTTGTCCACGTGAGCGGGACGGCCGGTCGGATGAGGCGGGTGAGGGCGTGCCACACGGCGGACGCGGGGGATGAAAGTTTCACGACATCTCATCGCAACGGTGCGAACTTGTCGGGGTAAGAGCCCAGGCGGCGCGCCGATGGCACCCGGGCGTCCGAGAGAGGCGATCCACGTGCTTGACGCCGGGACCTTCCTTGATTTGACTCCGCACTACCCCGTTAACCGTCGAATCGATTCGGACGCTCCTCAATGTTAGCGCTAACACGCGCCTGGCTAGGCCTGCCGCATCGGTGCCGTCCGGTCATGATTCCTGATGAAAGAAGAAGGCATGATGCTTTTCGGGAGCCTGAGAAGGGTGCTCGCGGCCGGGGCGAGCGCGTTGATCGCCACCGCCTGCCTGACCGGCGTCTCCACGCCGTCGCAGGCCGCGACGCAGGGTCCGTGTGACATCTACGCGGCGGGTGGCACGCCGTGTGTGGCGGCGCACAGCACCACGCGTGCCCTGTACGCGGCCTACAACGGCCCGCTCTACCAAGTCAGGCGCGCCTCGGACAACACCACTCGCGACATCGGCGTGCTGAGCGCGGGCGGAGTCGTCAACGCCGCCACGCAGGACTCGTTCTGCGCCGGCACGAACTGTGTGATCACCATCCTCTACGACCAGTCCGGCCGCAACAACCGCCTCACCCAGGCGCCGCCCGGCTACTGGAAGGGTCCGGCGGCGGGCGGATACGACAACCTCGCCGACGCGAAGGCGGCGCCGATCACCATCGGCGGCCAGAAGGCCTACGGCGTCCGCGTGGAGCCCGGCACCGGCTACCGCAACAACAACACCAACGGTGTGGCGACCGGCGACCAGCCCGAGGGCATCTATGCCGTCGTCGACGGCACGCACTACAACCAGTGGTGTTGCTTCGACTACGGCAACGCCCAGACGGACGGCCAGGCCGACTCCCCCGCCATCATGGAGACCGTCTACTTCGGCGCCAACAAGCAGTGGGGTTACGGGGCCGGAGCCGGTCCCTGGATCATGGCCGACCTGGAATGGGGACTGTTCTCCGGGGTGAACGCGGGCTACAACAACCTCGCGTCGATCAACCACCGTTTCGTCACGGCCATGGTCAAGGGCGAGCCGAATCACTGGGCCATCCGGGGCGGGAACGCGCAGTCGGGCGGCCTGACGAACTACTTCGACGGACGGCGCCCCAACGGCTACAACCCGATGAAGAAGGAAGGCGCCATCCTGCTCGGCATCGGCGGCGACAACAGCGTCTCCGGCCGCGGCACCTTCTTCGAGGGCGTGTTGACCTCCGGTTATCCGAGCGCCGCCACCGAGGACGCCGTACAGGCGAGCATCGCCGCCGCGGGCTACGCGCCGGCGGGCGGCGGCAACCCGCAGCAGGGCGTCCAGATCGTGGGCGGCCAGTCCGGCCGGTGCGTCGAGGTGCCGAACTCCAGCACCGCCAACGGCACCCAGGTGCAGTTGTGGGACTGCGGGAGCGGCACCAACCAGCGGTTCACCTACACCTCGGGCAAGCAGTTGCAGGTGTACGGCAACAAGTGTCTCGACGCCTACGGGCAGGGCACCGCCAACGGCACCCAGGTGATCATCTGGGACTGCAACGGCCAGGCCAACCAGCAGTGGAACGTCAACTCCAACGGCACGATCACCGGCGTGCAGTCCGGGCTGTGCCTGGACGCCAACGCGGCCGGCACCGCCAACGGCACGAAACTCATCCTCTGGGCCTGCAACGGCGGAAACAACCAGAAGTGGACCCTGCGCAGCTGATTCCGGCCTTCGGCGCATGAGGGCGATCGGGTGAAGCCACGGGCAGAGGTCCGGACACCTGGGTGGGGCCACGTCTCCCCCAGACCGGTCCTCTGCCCGCACAGGCGGAGCTCGGCCGCGGTCATCACCCCAAATCGCCACCAGGAGCTTCGATGAACATGCCGCTGAACCGTCGACGCTTCATCGCCACCACGGCGGCGACCGTCGGCGCCGCCGCGCTTCCTTCGGCGATCTTCTCCGACCGAGCGGCTGCCGCCGTGCCGCCGCAGGTGACGCTGCCGCAACGCGGCATCTACGACACGGCCGCGGCCGCGAGTTGGACCGATGCCTTCCTTACCGGCAACGGGGAGTACGGGGCGATGCTCTACGGCGCGCCCACTCTGGAGAAGGTGGTCTTCACGCATCATCGGTTCGTGCTGCCCAACGGCACCCGTAACCTGACTCCGCCGGTTCTGTCGGGCCGGTTGGCGGGGGTCAGGGACAAGGCGCTCGCCGGCGACTTCAACGGTGCCACCGGCGACTTCACCTCCGGATGGTCGCTGCGCTGGACCCAGACCTTCCATCCGGGCTACGAGCTGCGAATCAGCACCCCGGGGATGACGACGGCCGGCAACTACGCCCGGGTCACCGATTTCAGGACCGGTGAGGTCACCTCGACGTGGACCGACAGCTACGGTGCGTGGACGCGCCGGGCTTTCGCCTCCCGAGCCGACCGGGTGATCGTCCACGAACTCACTCCCGCGCCGGGCCGGACGATCGACACCACGCTGAGCGTCAACACGGCCCTGAGCGGCGTACCGGGGTCCGTCGGCTTCACCACGCTCGCCACGGCCGGAAACGGTGAGGGCTACCTGAACCTGCGGGGCACATACCCGGCCGGGCAGGGGGCGTTCGGCTATGAGGGCGTCACCCGAGTGGTCGCGACCGGCGGCTCGGTACGGGTGAGCGGGTCGACCATCGTCGTGGCCGCGGCGACCAAGCTCGTGCTGCTGACCAAACTCGACCGCTACGAGTCGTCCACCGCGTGGGACGCGAAACCCCTGCACACGGCGCTGGCCGCGCTGACCGCCGACTACACGGCGCTGCTCGCGCGGCACACCGCCCTGCACACCCCGCTGTACGACCGTTCACGCCTCGACCTGAACGTCAGCGCCGCCGATCGGCAACTGCCGACCAGTGAGCTGATCGGCCGGCAGAACTCCAACCGCAACGTCATCGACCTCGCGTTGCTGGAGCGGATGTACGACTCCGGCCGTTATCTGTTCCTCAGTTCCAGCGGCGTCCTGCCACCACGGCTGACCGGCCTGTGGACGGGCGCCTGGGACGCGGCGTGGGCCGGGGACTTCACCACCGACGCCAACGTCAACTTCCAGGTCGCAGGGGGAAACATCCTGTCCCTCACCGAAGCCATGGACGGCTACTTCACCCTGATCCTCGGCCAGATCGACGACTGGCGCACCAACGCGAGAAATCTCTACGGCGCTCGCGGCCTGCTCGCTCCCTCCCGGACCGACGGTGAGTACGGCAAGATGCTGCACTTCGACAGCGGGTTCCCCGGCCACACCTGGATCGGCGGCGCCGACTGGCTGCTCTATCCGCTGCTCGAGTACTACCAGGTCACCGGTGACGCCACCTTCTACCGCACCAGGCTCGCCCCGGTCCTGATCGAGCTCGCACTGTTCTACGAGGACTTCCTCACCCGCACCGACGCCAACGGCAGGGTCGTCTTCGTACCGTGCTTCTCCATGGAGAACAGCCCGGGCAACACGGGCAGGCAACTGTCGATCAATGCGACCGGCGAGATCGCAGCAGGCAGGCATGCGCTGCAGGCCGCCATCGACGCCGCCGACTTCCTCGGCACCGAGCAGGGCCCGGGGCAAGGCGTGCAACGCTGGACCGCCTTGCTGGCCAAGATGCCCGACTACCGGATCAACGGAGACAGGGCGCTCGCGGAATGGTCGTGGCCCAGTCTGACCGACCGGTACAACCACCGTCACGTACAGCACATGTACCCGGTCTGGCCGCTGCACGAGATCAACCCCGAGGACAAGCCCGACCTGATCCGCTATGCGAGCCGTGCCCTGGATCTTCGGGGGGACGAGGGAGGGGAGGCCCACGGTGCCATCCACCGCGGCCTCGCCCGAGCCCGGCTCAAGGACGGCGCCGGCGTGTACGGCAGCCTGCGGAAGATCCTGGGCAACAACATGATCTTCCGGTCGTTGATGACCTCGCACAACCCGAACCTGTCGATCTACAACGCCGACGCCGCCAATTCGCTGCCCGCGATTCTCGCCGAGGCGTTGATCTACACCAGGCCCGGCGTCCTGGAGTTGCTGCCCGCGCTGCCCGACCAGTTCGCCAAGGGCACGATCACCGGCGTACGCGGCCGCAACCGCATCCGGATCGAGTCGCTCACCTGGGACATCAGCGCCCGGACCGTCACCGCCGCCGTCGTCTCCGACATCACCCAGACCATAACGCTCATCTGCCGGCGCGGGATCGTCTCCTTGACCACCGGTGCGAGCGTCACCGCCTCGCCGTTGGGCAGCCACGCCCGGCAGGTGTCACTCACCGCGGGTACGACGACCCAGATCACCGTCGAACTGAGCGCCGGCGGCCCGTCCGCGGGCGTCGTCCGCCTGGTCAACCGCAACAGCGGCAAGGTGCTGGACGTCTACGGCGGCTCCACCGCCGACGGCGCCGCCATCGTCCAGTGGCCCTGGACCGGCGGGACCAACCAGCAGTGGCGGATGACGCAGAACTCCGACGGCTCGTTCCGGCTGATCAGTCTCGGCAGCGGCAAGGCTCTCACCAGCCCGAACGCCAACCAGGGCACCGCGCTCGTCCAGACGACCGACACCAACGGCGCGAACCAGCGGTGGAAACTCGTCCCCGCCGCCACGAGCGGCTACTACCGGCTCGTCAACGCCGGCACCGGACTGTGCGCGGATGCCGAAGCCGGCTCCACAGCCGACGGCGCCCGAGTCATCCAATGGGCCGCCAACAGCGGTGCCAACCAGGAATGGCAGTTGATCCCGGCCTGAGACCATCTGATGCGGCCCGGCCACGGCGGGCGAGGGAGGTGATGACGAGGTCGAATCACGGGGTGCTGCAAAGACAGCAGCGGTCGAAGCTGAACGGTTCCGCGCAGGCCTGAGTCCAGATGGTGTTGTTGGCGCGGTTGTGCTTGGGGTTGATGAGCCGGGCGACCACGAGCACGGTCACGGAAGCCGCGCCGGCACGGTGGAGGGCGGAGGCCGCGCTCTGGACATGGGCGCCGGTGACGAAGATGTCGTCCACGAGCAGGACGACCTTGCCGTCGATGCGCCCCATCACCTCGAAGGCGTCTTCGTTCGACTCCCGGGGGCCGACCACTGCGGCGCCTACGCCGGGCCAGAGGACAGGCCTGTAGAGGTCTTTGAGCGCAGCGATCATCCTTATGGCTTTGGGCATGGGATGAAAGGCGGGGAGCGGCTCACCCGATCGCGTGCTTGGGACCGTCGTCACCATCGTGAAGTCTCCACCCGCCACGCGTTTCAGGCACAGGGCGTGGGCGCTGTAGAACCGGGAGATCGTGGCCGCCAGGAATGCCGTCCTGTCCGGGCCGAGTCGACGCTGGGACTGGATGCCGGAACGGGACACGATGTCGTACAGCTGGTCATCCCTTTTGACGCACAAAGAGACGGGGACGACATGCCTGGTCGGACGGCGAACGTTCTTCATCGTGTCCCGGCAGCCATCGCAGACGGCATAGGAGGAGTCATTGGGCCCCGAGTGGCAGATATGGCAGACACCGGGACGTGCCGCCGGAACGTTCCGATAAAGATTGATGTACCGCTCGGTCACTTCGCGGGCGGAATCACTCATCGGTCAGAACATCTTCAGGTGTCGGGTCACGTCTAACAGAATCACCACCTGAGACAACAGGTCGTCAATATCCCGTACGACAGTGACTCCTCCCCGGTAGGCCATGCGCTGTACCCACTGGTGTTGCGCGTGGAGTTGGTGAGGCACGAACAAATGCTTCCCCTGAGCGAGGGCACCCCGCGCCTGCTGGGCGGAGCCGCTACCGTCCCCCCCGTTCACCAAGTAGACGGCGGCGGCCAAGCCGCTGGTCACGACGCGGGACAGGGTCACAGTCGTATGCGTGGTCGGGGCCGAGGGCCAGAACGGCGAGACCAGCGCGCCGCTCTGAGCTACCTCCTTGGCCAGAGTCGCGTTCTCCTCAGGGGCGACCGGCATAGCGATGCCGTGAGTCAGAGTGGCGATCGTGCGGCCACCCGTCGCGAGGGCGGCGGAGTGGACGGCCGGATCCAGGCCCGCTACGACCGTGAAGCCCGCCTCTGTCAAAGCTTCTACGTCCTGCCGGACCTGCCCGATCTCCGGCCCGTCGGGATGGCACTCGCCGACGACCGCTATGGATCGGTCGTCCTCCTCGATCAAACTGCCGCGGAACCAGAGGAAGGGCTGGAAGTTATGAACGAAGTCCAGATTGCCTGGATATTCCTCATCCAGGACGGTGACCAGATGTACCCCGTCGGCTCGAGTGGCTTCTATGAGCTCTTCGGCCTGCACGAGGGCTCCGGGCCGGCACCGGGAGACGAGCTCGGTGGCGTATGCCCGGTCCTCCTGGTCCAGGCCGGTGAAGTCACCGTCCAGAAGCCGCAGGGCGCTGCCGGCAGCCTGGATCAGGCGAGCCGTGTGATGCCATGGCCGGACGGTGGCCTTGGTCAACACGAGGACCGCGGCCTGTTCTTCGACCTCGGACATCGCCACCACCCTATCGAACGTATATTCGGCTTGAACGTACGCCGGTCGGTCGCGAGCGTCCAGACCGGTCATGACCCGAGCCTGACGACAGAATCTGATCCATCGCTCGATTTCTACCGAACCGGTAGTGCTCATCCTCCGAACGTGGAGGCGGTCTTGTTCCAGAGCAGCCCTCAGCAGGACGTCTGCCGGGGAACATGCAGAACATGGGCGCCGCGTCGCGGGAGGTGCGGCGGCTCGCGGAGCGGACGCCGCCGTCGCGGGAGCGGTTCGTCGACCTGCTGCGAGCCGTGTCGATCGTCGCGGTGGTCCTCGGACACTGGCTGGCGACGGTGGTCGGCTACGACGAGCACGGCGAGCTGACCGGCCGGTCGGCGCTGCCGGAGCTGCCGTGGGCGCAGCCGATCACCTGGGTGGTCCAGGTGATGCCCGTGTTCTTCCTCGTCGGCGGGTACGCCAACGCCGTCTCTCTGGCCGCGGAGCGACGCCGCGGAGGGAACGCCACCGAGTGGCTGATCAGGCGGAGCGGCCGGCTGATCCCGCCGACCACGGCCCTGGTGCTGGTGCTGGGAGGCGGCGCGCTGGCGGCGGGCCTGTTCGACGCCGACCCTGCCCGGGTTCGTACGGTGGTCTGGCTGGCCTCGATCCCGTTGTGGTTCCTCGTGGCCTACCTGGTGGTGGTCGTGCTGACCCCGCCGATGTACGCCCTCCATCGCCGGTACGGACTCGCCGTCCCGCCGGTGCTGGTGGGGCTCGTGGCAGCCGGTGATGTGGCCCGTCTCCTCGGCCACGACTTCTGGGGCGGCGGCAACTTCCTGTTCGGCTGGCTGGCCGTCCACCAGATGGGTTTCGCCTGGCGGGACGGGCTGCCGGCCCGCCCTCGCGTCGCGGTGTCGCTGCTGCTCGGCGGGACCGGCGCGCTGCTCCTGCTCACCCTCGCCGGTCCCTACCCGATCAGCATGATCAATGTGCCCGGCGAGCGGCTGCACAACATGTCCCCGCCCAGCCTGGCCCTGCTCGCGGTCGCCACCGCCCAGCTCGGGGCGGCGCTGCTGCTGCGGGATCGGGGCGAGCGATGGTTGCGGCGCGGCCGCAGGTGGACGGCCGTGGTCGCGGTCAACTCGGTGATCATGACGATCTTCCTCTGGCACATCTCCGCCGCGATCCTGCTCGTCGCCGCGCTGCACGTCGCGGGCGTGCTGCCGACTCCGCAGGCCGGATCTGCCGCGTGGCTGGCCTGGCGGATCCCGTTGCTGGTCCTGTTCGGCGCCGCTCTCACGCCACTCGTCGCGATCTTCGGCCCGGTCGAGGTGCGCGGTGTCCTGCGGCTCCGCCGTATCTCGCTCCCGACGCCGGCCGTCCTGGCCCGCATGGCGTCCTGCCGGGTCTTCCGGCCGTGGCTGGCCATCGCGGGATTCACGGGAGTCTCCTTCGCCCTGCTCGCCAACAGCCTGTGGCCCAGCACCGCTCCGACCGGATCAGGAATGCCGGCGGTCGCGCTGGTCACCTACCTCGCCTGCGCGGCGGTCCTGCGCCTGCTGCGCTCGACCCCTCCTGCCACGGAGGCCGGACCGCGCCACCGGTGACGCCGAATCCGGCAGCCGGCACGATGGCGTGGCGTCTCATGCCGCCCTGGAAACCTGGTCGCCATGTGTCCCGTCCGCGCTCGGCACGGGGGAAGGCAGGGCCTGTTCACACCAGATGGTCTTGCCACAAGCCGACTGTCTCGTGCCCCAGCTCTGCGTGAGCTGTGCGACCAGCAGCAGTCCACGGCCTCCCTCGTCGAAGACGCGGGCCCGGCGCAGATGCGGTGCGGTGTTGCTGCCGTCCGAGACCTCGCAGATCAGCGTGCGGTCGCGGATCAGCCGCAGCTGAATCGGGCCGGTCCCGTGGCGCATCGCGTTGGTGACCAGCTCGCTCACCACGAGCCCGGTGACGAACTCCATCTCGGCCAGTCCCCATACGAGGAGCTGGTCGATGGCGAGCTTCCGGGTGTGCGTGACCACGGCCGGGTCGGCGGGGACGTCCCACGTCACGATCTGGTCCGGGGAGAGGGCCGCGGTGCGTGCCAGGAGAAGGGCCGCGTCGTCGGCCGCGCGGCCGCCGAGCAGGGCGCCGGTCACGGTGTCGCAGGTGTCCTCAAGCGATGCGGTCGGCAGCGCCAGGGTACGGCGCAGTTCGGCGAGGCCCTGGTCGATGTCCCGGTCGCGGGACTCGATCAGGCCGTCGGTGAACAGGGCGATGACGGTGCCCGCGGTCAGGCCCAGCTCGGTGGTTTCGAAGGGCAGGCCGCCGACGCCGAGAGGAGGGCCGACCGGCCCGCTCACCAGTTCCGTGGCGCCGTCGGGAGCGACCAGGACGGGCAGTGGGTGACCGGCGGTGGCGATGGTGCAACAGCGCGAGACGGGGTCGTAGACGGCGTACAGGCACGTGGCTCCCAGCTCGGCGAACGCGGCCGGGTCGCCTTCCGCCGTACCGGGCTGTTCCTCGCCGGTGAGGTGGATGACCAGGTCGTCCAGGTGCGTGAGGAGCTCGTCGGGCGGCAGGTCGACGTCGGCCAGGGTGCGTACGGCGGTGCGCAGCCGGCCCATGGTCGCGGCGGCGTGGATGCCGTGGCCGACGACGTCTCCGACGACGAGGGCGACCCGGCAGCCGGACAGCGGGATCACGTCGAACCAGTCGCCGCCGACCCCGGTCTGCGCGCCCGCCGGCAGATAACGGGAGGCGATCTCCACCGCCGGCTGCACGGGCAGCCGCTGGGGCAGCAGACTGCGTTGCAGGGTGAGCGCGGTGTTGCGTTCGTGGGTGTAACGGCGGGCGTTGTCGATGACGACGCCGGCCTTGGCGGCCAGCTCCGCCGCGTAGGACAGGTCCTCCTCGTCGAAGAGGCCGGGCGGACGCGAGCGCCAGAAGCTGACCACGCCCATCCGCATCCCCCGGCCACGCAGCGGAGTCGTGATCAGGGAATGGATGCCCTGGTCCAGGATCCGGGCGGCCTCTTCCGGGTTCTGGGACCGCCACGCGGTGGAGGCCCGCAGATCGGGCTCGATCACGGGGAGGTCACAGTCGAAACTGCGGGCCTGAGGCGTGGGCGGGGCCCACGTGATCGGCACGCCGGGCGGGTGGAACGACCCGGTGTTCCCGATGCCTCCGATCGCCACCCGGCACAGCGTCTCGCCCTCGTCCGGGTGGTGGTCATCGCCTTGTACGACGGCCAACACCAGGTCGACCGTGACGAAGTCGGCGAACTCGGGGACCGCCACCTCCACCAGTTCCTCCGCCGTCCGCCGCACATCGAGGGTGGTGCCCACCGCCGTGCTGGCGTCGTACAGCAGTTTGAGGCGTCTGTGCGCCTTCTCCGTCAGCTTGCGACTCTCCTCCAGCGAGTGCCCCATGCTGTTGAACGCGACTTCGAGCTCACCGATCTCGCCCGCACCGGTTTCGGGCATGCGCGCCGTGAGGTCTCCGTCGGCGAGCCGGGAGGCGACGGCGGCCGCTTTTCGCACCGGCCGGACGATCGACCGGATCAGGTAGGTGTCGAAGGCGAGGATGAGCAGGATCGATCCCACCACACCGATCGACGCCACCGCGGTGGCCCGGACGGCGGCTTCGGCGGCGCGTGCCTGTCGCAACGCGAGAAGTTGATCCTCGAAATTCACGAACTGCTGGAACTGTCCCCTGATCGCGTCGACGCGGCGCTTTCCGTCCTGCGTCACCGCCACGGTGTGCACGGATGCCGGATCCCGCCGCGCGGCCTCCACGGTCGGGATCGAATAGTCACGGATATAGGCGTCTATGGATTGCCTGATCAGGCGCGCCCGCTCTCCCTGCTTGGGGGTGCCCGCGGTCGCGAGGCGCTCCAAGGTGGCCGCCTGCTCGGGGATGGCGGCACGGGCCTGTCTCCATGGTTGCAGGAAGCTCTCCTCCCCGGCGATGACGAACCCCCGCTGGCCGGTCTCGAGGTCGATGACGAGCCTCTGGAGGTGGTTCGCGCTCGTCAGCACATGCCTGGAGTGGTTCGTCAGATCCACCGCCTCACGAAGACCCACGATCGCCGGCAGGAGGAACGCGAAGGCGCCGCTGATGAGGCCCAGGAGCAGCACGCTCACCATGATCGTGCGCCGGGTCAGTCCGCCTTTCCCCTCAGCCCGTCGCGTGCGACGCGAACCGCTTACCCCCATGGCATGCCTTCTGAACAGCGGCAATCTCGTCTACTTCGTCATCTTACGACTGTGACCCCTTCGCTCCCGGAAGGGAGCGGCGCCGTCCCCGGGCAGACGAACGAGCGGGTCCGGCCGGGCGAGGTGCTCCGGCCGGACCCGCTCGGTCCGGTTGTTCGGTTCTTATGTCAGGCGGTCACGGGCTGGAGCAGGTGACGGAGGGGGTGGCCGCGCTGCCGTTGGCGGTGAAGCCCAGGGTGGTGGAGGCACCCGAGGCGATGGAGCCGTTGTAGGGCGCGTTGCGGACCGTCACGCTGGAGCCGGACACGCTCTGCTGGCCGTTCCACAGGCTGCTGATGCTCTGCCCGCCGGGCCAGGTCCACTTCACGGTCCAGCCGTTGACCGGCGCGCTGCCCGCCTGCACGGTCACCTCGGACTGGAACCCGCCGGGCCAGGAGTTCACCGTACGCATCGTCGCGCTGCATCCGCCCGGCTCCGTCGACGGCGACTGCGACGGCGACTGGGACGGCGACTGGGACGGCGACTGCGACGGCGACTGGCTGGGGCTCTCCGAAGGACTCGTGCTGGGGCTCACCGGCGGGGAGGGCGAGACGGGCGGGGCGGCGTTGAGGGCGTTGAGGACCGAGGTGTAGGCGGCCTTCTTGTTGCCGCTGGTGTCGAACAGCAGCGGGCTGGTGTTCGCGCCGAGCCAGGAGTCGCTGTCACGGACGCCCCACACGGTGATGCCGACGCACCGCGACACGGCCAGGCAGTCGTTGGTCACGTTGGCGTAGGTCTGCGCCGAGCCGCCCTGGATGTCCAGCTCGGTGATCGCCACGTCGACGCCGAGGGCGGCGAAGCTGGAGATCGTGGTGCGGTAGTTGCTGTTGTAGGCGCTCTGGCTGTTGAAGTGCGACTGCAGGCCCACGCAGTCGATCGGCACGCCGCGCTGCTTGAAGTCCTTGACCATGTTGTAGACGCCCTGCGTCTTGGCCCAGGACCAGTTGTCGATGTTGTAGTCGTTGTAGCAGAGCTTGGCGGCCGGGTCGGCGTTCCGCGCGGTGCGGAAGGCCACCTCGATCCAGTCGTTTCCGGTCCGCTGCAGGTTGGAGTTGCGCCGCCCGCCGTTGCTGTCGTCGAAGGCCTCGTTGACGACGTCCCAGTAGGCGATCTTGCCCTTGTAGTGGGACATGACCCCGTTGATGTGGTCGATCATCGCCTGCCGCAGCGAGCTGCCCTCCAGCGACTGCATCCAGCCCGGCTGCTGCTGGTGCCAGGCCAGCGTGTGCCCGCGCACGCGCTTGCCGTTCTGCACGGCCCAGTTGTAGACCCGGTCGCCGGCGGAGAAGTTGAACTGACCGCGGTTCGGCTCGGTCGCGTCGATCTTCATCTCGTTCTCGGCGGTCACCATGTTGAACTCACGGTTCGCGATGGTCGTGTACTGCGAGTCGCCGAGCTTGCCCGAGGCGATCGCGGTGCCGAAGTAACGGCCGCTCTGCGCCGCCGCCGCGCCCAGCGTGCTGGCCGCCGCGTCGGCGGGGGCCGAAGCCGCCGCGAACGCCGTGACCGCGCCGAGCACACCGAGAGCACCGACGGCCAGAGCCCGCCGCATCCCCGTGAGGGGCTGCCGGGTTCCAGGCCGGGAATTGGCGCGTACGCCCATGCCTGAGCCTCCATAACTGAAACGGGAAGGGAGTACTGCGGCGACATGCCGCGCGGGATGGACGCGGGCCCCATCACTGGGAACGCACACCCGTCAGGCGTCGCGAAACGGCGGCCCCCTGCCTGCGCACCACCACCGGACAGGAGGGCCGCCTCGGGACCTCAGTGTGGAAACCACGCCGAAACATGTCAAGACTGGGGTGAAACTTTCGGAGGCGGGCCGTCGTCAGGCTGGCGTCTTACCCCCGTATATGGCCTGCCCAGGGCCCTGGAAATTTTCGAGCCGGCCAGCCCGCCAGAAGGGCGGTAATGGCTGAAATTTACATCATCGCCCAGCGCGAGCCGTGCGCTCCGGCGGCCTCGGCGAGGTCTTCCCGATCACTCCGCCCACAACAAGCGAAGGCCTCCGGTGCGGCGGCGTGCGCCGTGCCGGAGGCCTTCTTTCACCACCAGGAGAGGAGGAGAGTCAGCGGATGGACTCGCCTAGCTGTTCCAGGTCCACTTCTGGTTGTTGCCGCCGTGGCAGCTGTAGAGCTGGAGCTTGGTGCCGTTGCCGGTGCCGGCTCCGACGGCGTCGAGGCACAGGTTGGACTGGACGCCCTGGATGCTGCCGTCGGAGTTCACCCGCCACTTCTGGTTGTCCCCGCCCCAGCAGGAGTAGATCTGGATGGCGGCGCCGTTGCCCGTGCCGGCCGCGTCCAGGCACTTGCCGCCGTAGACCCGGATCTCGCCGGAGGACGTGGACGACCAGGTCTGGTTGCTCTGGCCGTTGCAGTCGTACAGCTGCACCTGCGTGCCGTCGTTCTGGCTGGCGTTGGGCACGTCGATGCAGCGACCGGAGGCCACGCCCCGGATCGCCCCGTTGCCGCCACTGGTCGGGCTCACCGTCGGAGTCGCGCTGGGGCTCCCCGAAGGACTCGCGCTGGGGCTCACCGGCGGCGTGGGCGAGACGGTGGGGGCGGCGTTGAGGGCGTTGAGGACCGAGGTGTAGGCGGCCTTCTTGTTGCCGTTGCCGTCGAACAGCAGCGGGCTGGTGTTCGCGCCGAGCCAGGAGTCGCTGTCACGGACGCCCCACACGGTGATGCCGACGCACCGCGACACCGCGAGACAGTCGTTGACCACGCTCGCGTAGGTCTGCGCCGAGCCGCCCTGGATGTCCAGCTCGGTGATCGCCACGTCGACGCCGAGGGCGGCGAAGCTGGAGATCGTCGTGCGGTAGTTGCTGTTGTACGGGCTGTTGCTGTTGAAGTGCGACTGGAGGCCGACGCAGTCGATCGGCACGCCGCGCTGCTTGAAGTCCTTGACCATGTTGTAGACGCCCTGCGTCTTGGCCCAGGACCAGTTGTCGATGTTGTAGTCGTTGTAGCAGAGCTTGGCGGCCGGGTCGGCGTTCCGCGCGGTGCGGAAGGCCACCTCGATCCAGTCGTTGCCCGTCCGCTGCAGGTTGGAGTCGCGCCGGCCACCGGAGTTGCCGTCGGCGAACGCCTCGTTGACGACGTCCCAGTAGGCGATCTTGCCCTTGTAGTGGGCCATGACCCCGTTGATGTGGTCGATCATCGCCTGCCGCAGCGAGCTGCCCGACAGCGACTGCATCCAGCCCGGCTGCTGGGAGTACCAGGCCAGCGTGTGACCACGGACCCGCTTGCCGTTCTGCACGGCCCAGTTGTAAACCCGGTCACCGGCGGAGAAGTTGAACTGACCGCGGTTCGGCTCGGTCGCGTCGATCTTCATCTCGTTCTCGGCCGTCACCATGTTGAACTCACGGTTCGCGATGGTCGTGTACTGCGAGTCGCCGAGCTTGCCCGAGGCGATCGCGGTGCCGAAGTAACGGCCGCTCTGCGCCGCCGCCGCGCCCAGCGTGCTGGCCGCCGCGTCGGCGGGGGCCGAAGCCGCCGCGAACGCCGTGACCGCGCCGAGCACACCGAGAGCACCGACGGCCAGAGCCCGGCGCAGTCCTGTGAAGGACTGCCGGGTTCCAGGCCGGGAATTGGGGCGTTCGCCCATGCCTGAGCCTCCATAACTGGAACGGGAAGGGAAAGAGGCGAGTAGAGTCGCGAATCGACGCCGCGCTCCATCGATCGGGAGCGCACACCACCGGGGGCGTCGCGGACGGCCTCCCGCCTGTGCACCACCATCAGGCAGGAGATCGCCTCGGGGACTCAGTGTGGAAACCACGCCGAAACATGTCAAGACTTTAGTGAAACTTTCGGAACGGCCGGCCCTCGCCCGGGAGTGTCGCACCCCGCCGGCATCCGCCCCGGTCTCCCGAAACGTCTCGGCGGGCCGTCGCCTCCGGCCCGGCCGGAATGCCTGAAAGTTTCATCACACATCCCCTGCGCACCGGTGAGACGTACGACATAAGACCTGCTGGGCCCGTGCCCGGTCGTCGCACGCCCCTTACGCGAGGTTGCGGGTCCTTGACTCCGCCTCGCCACCTCGGCTTTGCTCCGCCCCACCACCACTTAGCGCGACCGAAGGGAGAAGGGAGCCTGGCCCCCAGGTAGTTGTTAACGTTAACAGCATCTCGTCTTGAAAGCGCACCACGCGGCCCGAGCGACGCGAGACCCCGGATGGACACACCACCTCCCTCCGCGGCCTCCCCTCGCCGTCGCTTTCGATGGGAGGTCGCCCGTACAGAGCGGGAGGAGCCGGATCGGCCGGCCCGTGACTCCTCGCAGCGGTGCGGCCCGTACGACGGGCCGGCCCGGCCACCCCGATCATGTTCGGCCGCAGAGCCACCACTTCACGGCGTTCGCCCCCTGAGAAAGCTGGGTACAAAAATGTTAGCGATAACAGAAATAATCCATCGTCCGCGCTGGTCGCGTGCGCGGAAGTCGCTGGGCCGATGGCTGGCCGTACCGCTCCTGACCGTGGCCATGGCGGCGTCGGGCGCGGTGCTGGGGGCGGGCGCCGCGAGCGCGGAGTCCAACGGCGGGGTGCGGGTGATGCCGCTGGGCGACTCGATCACCGAGGGCACCCAGGTGCCGGGCGGCTACCGCATCGGGCTGTGGCAGCGCCTGGCCGCCG
>NZ_JABBWW010000041.1:0-48261 GCF_014161385.1 Microbispora sp. H10670
TCCGAACCCGGAAGTTAAGCCTACCAGCGCCGATGGTACTGCACCGGGGACGGTGTGGGAGAGTAGGACGCCGCCGGACAATTTTTTGAGGGGGGTCATCCCGTATGGGATGACCCCCCTTTTTTTGTGCCCGAGTTCGCTGCGCCAGAGTGTCCATGCCCTGGGCGCCGCTCAACCTGCTCACCCGCTTTCCCCGCCGCGTCCCCCTCCTGTACCTGGCTCGTGCGGCGCTGTCGCGCGGCCGGCCGACCTCGCCGGCGCCTGCCGGTGCTCTGAGGGCCTTGCGGTGACGGGCCGGTGGGTGAGGGCCGGATGTGGGGCTAGGACGGGAAGTTCGGGCCCTCCGGGAACCTATGGGCGTCTGTGTGCCTCTAACTTCTCGTGTGGCAACGTCATCGGCTCCGGCACCGACTCCAGGATCAACAGCGGCCTTCCGACCGGCCCTGGGCTGCGCGCCCGCCTGTACAGAGGCCGCGACCGCTATCGCAAATATTTTCGAATTTCGAATTCCCGGCCTCCGGGCGGGACGTCCGCCGCGCAATTCGATCACCTTGGCCGGCGGTTCGATTCGCGCCTCCGGCACCCGCCCGCGGCGGCTCTACCAGCAAGATCTTATTTCCGGAACCCTTCATCGGCGGCGTACGTTGTGATCTACTGAGGGAACGATGTCCTTCCTGATGACCGGGAAAAATGTTTGCGAAGTGTTCCGTGGGGTAGGCGGGTTCGAGAGTTACCCTGGAAGGGCTGAAACAGAATTGACGATGAAGACATACGCACTCGGCCGCTGCATTATCCAACCAACAACCCTTAAACGGCCGGGCGTGTCGGTGGGGGATAGCTGAATCGTCGATTACGGTCCCGTGTGTAGGGACAAGCCCGGAAAAGGACAAGCCGGAAAAGGACGAGCCGATGGGGGCTGTGCGCAAGGTGGCAAGCTACCTTGGCCTGGGTGGGGCAGAGCAGTATGACGAGGCCTACACCGACGAGGACGAGTACGAGGACGACTGGATGCCGGCGGCCGAGCGCGCCGCCAAGCGTTGGCAGCCCAATGCCGACCCTGCCCACATCGTCATGGTCCGCCCGCACAAGTACGACGACGCCCTGACGATCGGCCGGCACTTCCGCGAGGGCCACACGGTGGTGATGGACGTGGCGGGCATGTCGACCGCGGAGGCCACCCGCATGGTCGACTTCGCCGCGGGCCTCGCTTACGGTTGTGAGGGCCGCATCGAGCGGATCGCGGACAAGGTGTTCCTGATCACCCCCGCGAACGTGGAGGTCTCCAGCGCCTGAACCGGCGCTCCACACGCGCCTAACAGACTGACGGGCCCTCTCCCATACAGCGGGAGAGGGCCCGTGGTTCGTACGGCGGAGCGGCGTCAGGCGGCCCGTGGGCCCCGGCGCAGGAGAGTGGTGATCTCGCTGAGGTCGCGTGCGGCGACGGAGGCCCGCTCCTCGGACTCCCTGGCGTACTCGTGCAGGGCCCAGACGGCCTTGTCGGCGAGATCGCCGAGCTTCCCGGCCCGCGACTGGACGTACCGCACGTCCGAGTGCTCCTGGATGCGGTGCCGCCACAGCAGATGACCGCCCACCGCGGCGATCACCAGGCCGCCGAGGGCCAGCGGCGGGTTGACCACGAAACCCCAGGCGAAGACGGCGGCGGCGAGGACCAGGAGCAGGTACGCCGGCCAGGGCCGGGCACGCTTGGGCACGCACTCGGTGACGAGGCGTTGCTCGGCCGCCGCCATCGACTCCTGGTCCGGGCCCTCGGGCCGGAGCCGTACCGCATAGCCGAGGATCGGCACGTCCAGGGCGTCCGGCGGGGGCTCGCGCACCACGTCGACGAGCGCCTCGGCGGCGGCCCGGACGGCGGGCGCCGCGACATGCAGGGCGAGCGCGGCCAGATGCGGATCGGCGTCGGGGCGCAGGTCCTGCAGCAGATGGCCGGTGAGCGAGCTCAGCGGCCCGTCAGGGCCGCCCTGCCCGACCAGCGTGCGGAGCACGGCCAGCGGCTCGTCGTCGGCCCACACGGTGCCGCGTACGACCTTGGTGACCTCGCCCGGCTGCCGGGTGGAGGTGATCGCGTCGCAGCGCTCACGGAGGCGCTGCAGCGTCACCGACGCCTGCAGGGACCGCTCGATCTCGGCGACCTTCGCCAGTTCGGGGAACGGCTCCAGGGAGGGGGGCACCGACGTCTCCGGCGATCCGGGCACGATGGCCCTCAGCCAGCGGTCGTCGGTGGCCGGCACGTCGACCGCGTCCAGCTTGCGCAGCACGAAGATCTTGCCGACCGGCCCGTACGCCCCCCGCGCGGCTGCCAGCCACAGGGCCCGCTGGCCGGGGGCCACCGGGTGGTCCTCGGAGAGGTCGCCGAAGGCGGTGCCGAGCCAGGACGCGTGGATGCGGTCACCCTGGCCGCAGACGGCGAGGGCGAGGCACAGGAACAGGGCGGTGCGCCGTTCGTCCAGCTGGGAGGCGAGGGCCAGCGGCTCCAGCGCGTCCCCGCCCGACAGGATCAGCACGAGGGTCTCGACGGCCGGAGCGAGCCAGTATCCCGGCACGTCCGTGACGCCCGGCGGCAGCTCGGGCGTGGTCCCGTCGGCCGCCAGGCTGACGAGCAGCGCTTCGGCGTAGCGGTGCAACTCCGTGGCGTCGGCCACGTTTCCGGGCTCCGGACTCGTGGTCAGGTCCATGCTCACGCGGATCGCTCCCCGAGGGATCGGCTGGCACTCCCTTGCCCGCGCCAGACTAGACGCTCGGCGCGCTGACGAGGGGTTAGGCACGCCGGAGCGGGTTCGGGCACGCCGCTCACATCCGCTCGGGCACTTCGATGCCGAGCAGGTCGAGGCCCCGCAACAGCACGCGCAGCGTGAGCGACGACAGGGCCAGACGCGACTGCCGTACGGACTCCTCCTCGGCCTTGAGGACCGGGCAGCCCTCGTAGAACGAGGTGAACGCCTGCGCGAGGTCGAACAGGTAGTTGCAGAGCCGGTGCGGCTCGGACAGCTCGGCGACGGCGGCGACGACCGTGCCGAAGCCGAGCAGTTGCAGCGCCAGCGCCCGCTCGGCCGGGTGGCCGAGCACGATCGGGCCGGTGACCGACTCCGGGTCGATCCCGCCGTTGCGGAAGATCGACCGGATGCGGGCCGTGGCGTACTGGAGGTACGGCCCCGTGTTGCCGGTCAGCGCGAGCATGCGGTCGAAGTCGAAGACGTACTCGCTGTCGTGGCTGACCGACAGGTCGGCGTACTTGACGGCGCCCATGCCGACCTGGCGGGCGATCTGCCGCCGGGCCTCCGGCTCGTACCCGCGTTCGGCGATGACCGCCTCGGCCCGGACGACCGCCTCCTCGAGCAGGTCGGTGAGCTTGACCGACTCGCCGCTGCGGGTCTTGAACATCTTGCCGTCGCTGCCGAGCACACTGCCGATCTGGACGTGCTCCGCCTTCACCTCGTCGTGCAGCCAGCCGGCCATCCGGGCCGCCGCGAAGACCATCTGGAAGTGCAGCGACTGGGTCGCGCCCACGACGTAGAGGACCCGGTCGGCCTTGAGGTCGCGGACCCGGTAGCGGATCGCGGCGAGGTCGGTCGTGGCGTAGCCGTACCCGCCGTCGCTCTTGCGGACGATGAGCGGCAGCGGCTGGTCGTCGCGGCCGGTGAAGCCGGGCGGGAAGACGCACAGCGCGCCCTCGCTCATCTCGGCCACGCCCATGCGCTCAAGCTCGTCGCAGACGTCGGCGAGCATGGGGTTGTACTTGCTCTCGCCCGCGATGTCCTCGTCGGTGAGCGTGACGCCGAGCGCACGGTACACCTTGTTGAAGTAGCGCTTGGTGTACTCGATGAACTCGTGCCACAGGCGCAGGGTCGGCGGGTCGCCGCCCTGCAGCAGCGGCACCCTGCGGCGGGAGCGCTCCTCGAACGCCTTGTCGGTGTCGAACTTGTGCCGCGCCTCCTGGTAGAAGGCGTTGCCGTCGCCGGCGGCCAGGCGGCCGAGCGCCTGCTCCTCGCCGATGTCGAGGAGGTGCTCGATGAGCATGCCGAACGGAGTGCCCCAGTCGCCGAGGTGGTTCTGCCGGATCACCTGGTTGCCGACGTGCTCGTGGGTACGCGCGAGCGTGTCGCCGACGATCGTGGTGCGCAGGTGACCGACGTGCATCTCCTTGGCGGCGTTCGGCGCCGAGTAGTCGACGACCACGGTCTGCGGAGCCGGCTGCGGCACGCCGAGGCGGTCGTCCAGCAGCCGCTGGCCGGCCTGCTCGGCGATCCAGCCGTCGCGCAGCGTCAGGTTGAGGAACCCGGGCCCGCTGACCTCGACGCTCACGTCGGAGGTGTCGAGGTGGCCCGCGACGGCCTGGGCGACCTCCCGCGGCGCACGTCGGAGCCGCTTGGCCAGGCTGAGCGCGACGTTCGCCTGGTAGTCGGCGAACTGTGAGGGCCTGATCAGCGGATCTTCGGTGGCGTACTCCGGACCGAAGGCGGAGCCCAGCGCCTGCTGGACCCGCTCGGTGAGCACGAGCTGCGGGTCGGTCATGCGTCAAGCTTATCGGCGCGTGACTTCGGCCCGCCTGCCGAAATCGGCGGTGTCCCGCCGTCCGTCCGGCGGTCGTCCGCATGGTCAGCGGCGGCGGTGCGACCGGTTGCCCGCGGCGATCCGCTCGCCGATCCTGGCGACGACGCCCTGGGCCGACAGGCGGGCCGCGAGCTCGCAGGCGGCGGCGATCCCGCGGGCCCGCGACGAGCCGTGGGCGATCACCACCGTGCCGTTCAGCCCGAGCAGCACGGCCCCGCCGTGCGCCTCGGGGTCGAGCCGGTCGGCCAGCTCGCGTAGCCGGGCCCGCTGCAGCATCCCGCCGAGCCGGGCCAGGCGGCTGTCCGCGATCGCCTCCCTGAACTGGTCGAAGGCGTACCGCACGGTGCCCTCCACCGTCTTCAGCGCGACGTTGCCGGTGAACCCGTCGGTGACGACGACGTCGGCCTTCCCGGTGAGCAGGTCGTGTCCCTCCACGTTGCCGACGAAGTCGATGCCGGGGGTGGCGACGAGCAGTTCGTGCGCGCGTTTGGCGAGCTTGTTGCCCTTCTCGGCCTCGGCTCCGATCGTGAGCAGGCCGACGCGCGGACGCCGCGTGGCGAGCACGGCCTCCGCGTACGCCACCCCGAGGTGGGCGAACTGCACCAGCATCTCGGGCTTGGCGTCCGCCGTGGCCCCCGCGTCGAGCAGCACGGTGGGCTGGGGAAGCGTCGGCAGGCCGACCGCGATGGCGGGCCTTACGACGCCCTGCTGGGCCCGCAGGCGCAGCCGTCCCGTGGCGACGACGCCGGCGGTCGACCCGGCGGACACCACCGCGCAGGCGTCGCCGCGCCGGACGAGATGGCACGCGACGGCGATGCTGGACCGCGGGCGCCGCAGGCTCGCCAGCGCGCCCTCGTTCATCGCCAGGGCCTCCTCGGCGCGGACGATGGGGATCTCGGTGACCGCGTCGTGCCCGGCCAGCTCCTGGTGGAGCACCCGGGGATGGCCGACGAGCACGACGGGCACGCCGCGTTCGCGCACCGCCCGCACGGCTCCCGCGACGATCTCGCCGGGCGCGTGGTCGCCGCCCATTGCGTCCAGGGCCACGGGCAGCGTACGGCCGGTGGGTTGCATGGCCGAATCGTAGGCCGTCAGCGGCGCGTCCCCCGGTACACCACGATCTTGCCGAAGCGCGCGTTGCCGGTGAGCCGGATCAGCGGGCCGTTCTCGGCGCCGTCCCCGCCGCTGATCGCGCGCTTGGAGAACACGGTGCCGCCCTGGTCGATCACCCTGGCGTCCGGGGGGACGGTGATGATGATCTTCCCGCAGAACGAGTTCACCTCAAGCGTCACCTCCCGGCCGGGCAGGACCGCCTCGTCGAGGTCGACGATCAGCGCTCCGAAGACGGCGCTGAGCTCGGTGTGCCGCCCGGCGATCCAGCGTCCGCGCCGTATGATCTTGCTGAACACCGCCGAGATCCGGAGCCGGTCCGTGGGGAGCGCGGACGCCTGGCCGGACACGTCCGGCAGATCCCTGATCAGTGGCACGAGTTCGCCCAGCGTCACGGCGTGGTAGACGGAGTCGAGCCTGTCGGCGTGTTCGAGGCTCGTCAGGCGGCCGGTGGCCAGCGCCTCGCCGAGCACGGCCGCGATCCTGTCGCGGTCGGCGTCGGAGGCGCGCTGCGCGGGATCGTCGCCCGCGTACGGGGTGAGGTAGGTCACCCCGACAGCCTAACTCCTAACGCGATATGTCGCGATAGTGCCAGCCGGCGACAGGCGGTCCCAGGGGCCGCGGACCGGCGCCCGCCGGGTGCGCGTCACGGGCGCCACGCGCGCGTCGCCAAAAGCGAGCGGAAAAATTCACCGCCGCGACCGGGCGCGGTGTTTACCGTAGCTTTCTGCTGCGCGGGGATTGGGGCGACCGTGAAGTGGTCGTCCGATGCTCGATATCCCGATTTTTCCGGCGCGTCGTCCTGCCTGGATCCCCCACTTCGGTGGGCCTTCCGGCGCGAACCGCGGTGATAGAAATGCCGACGTCTTTGTCGGCGTGCCCGCCGACGCACGGGGGTTCTTGGGTTCGTCATTCCCACTCTCGTGAAAAGGAATATGAACCGGGGGCAAGTCAAATGAAACGACTGGTTAGGACAGCCGTCGTCGCCGTCGCGATCGGCGTCGCCGGCATGCTCGCCGCGCCCGCGCAGGCCGAGGGGTGCGCGGTCAAGTGCACGAACACCCGGGTCGCGGCGGTGGCGAGCCTGCTGGCCGACCTGCGGGCCGGCGTGGTCGCCGACGCGGTGGCCGGCACGACGAGCGGGGCGGCGAGCGGCACGAGCGCCGCGGCGAGCGGCGCCGTCGCGCAGGCCGACGCCGCCGCCCAGGTGGCGGTGAACGTGACCGCCGCGCTCCGGGCCGACCTCGTCGCCGTCGCGGACCTCGCAGGCACGACCACGGCCGCTCTCACCGCGACCGCGAACGCGCAGATCAACGCCGCGGCCGCCATCGCGGCCGACATCTGCGCCGACATCACGGCGGACGCCACAGTCGACGCCACAGTCGACGCCGCGGCCGCCGCTGCCGCGGACGCGACGATCACCGTCGACGCCGCCGTGATCGCCACCCTGGAGGCGCATCTGCGCGCCGCCCTGCAGGCGGTCGTCGACGCCAGGGCCACCGTGGATGCGGCCGTGCGCGCCAAGGCGAAGGCCGTCGCGGCTCTCACCGCCCAGGTCGGCCGGCCGGTTGTCACGACCTCCGGCCGGACCGCCGACGCCGTGGACGCCTCGGCGGCGGCCGTCGCCGCCGCGGGCGCCGACGTCAGCGCCGCGCTCGACGTCACCGCCAGGCTCAAGGCGCTGCTCAACCTGAACGGGGCCGCCGCGGCGACCGCCGGCAGCGCGGGCGGTCTGCTGACGCTGGTTCCGTGCGCCGACACGAGCAGCACCCGTACGGTGACCGCCGACGTCGCGGCCCGCGTGAACGCGGACGTCCGCGCGGTCGCCGGTGTCGCCGCGACCACCACGAGCGTGCCGGCGCGGGGAGCCGGTGCGGCCACCGCCGCGACGTCCCGGTTGGCCTCCTCCGCGGCCGTCACCGCCGACGCGGCCCTGTCGGGCGCGGTGTCGTCCGCCCCGGGCCTGGTGTCCGGCGCCGTCCCGACGGGGCGGGTGCGCGGGTACGGCAACTGACCCAGGAATCGAACATTCCGGCTTCGGCCACGACGAACGGCCGGCACCTCGTGAGGGTGCCGGCCGTTCGCGTCCCGGCGAGGGGCGCTAGTTAAGCGACTCGGAGGAGGCGCGCAGGTAGGTGCGCCTGGCGATCTGGGCCTGCAGGCGGGCCATCTGCCAGTGCAGATCGATGAGCTGCTCGGCGATCAGCCCGACGGGCAGCTCCGAGGGGTCTTCGGCGGCGAGACTGTCGATCGCCGACGCGAGGTCGCTCATCCCGGCCCTCCGCTATGTCGAATCTCCGTTCGAATCATAGTGGAACGCCGGGCCCTGTGGCATCAGGTTTCGTACACCGGTGCGATAAAGCCGCGGGCGAGCGTGTTGGCCGTGACGTTGAAGCCGACCACGGCGGGCGGCGCGTCGGTGTCCAGGCCGAGGGACTCCACGCCCAGCGCGTGCACGGCGAAGAGGTAGCGGTGCGGGTGTCCGGGCGGGGGCGCCGCGCCGCCGTACTCCTTCGTGCTGAAGTCGTTGCGGGCGTGCCTGGCTCCCTCGGGCAGTCCCTTGAAGTCGGGGCCGTTGCCCGCGCCCGCCGGCAACTCGGTGACGGAGGCCGGGATGTCGAACAGCACCCAGTGCCAGAAGCCGCTGCCCGTGGGGGCGTCCGGGTCGTAGCAGGTGACGGCGTAGCTCCGGGTGCCCTCGGGGGCGCCCGACCAGCGCAGGTGCGGGGAGACGTTCTGCCCGCCCATGCCCCAGTCGTCGAACACGTGGGCCTCGGGGAGCCTCTCGCCGTCCCGCACGTCGTCGCTCTCGACGGTCAGCGCGGGCACCTCGGGCAGGTGGTCGTACGGGATCGGTGGCGGCGTCGGCACGTTCACCCCTCCGTTTCTCTCAGGCTTTGTTGTACGCCTCCAGGACTTCCTGGGGGTCGCCCTGCATTCTGATCTTCCCCTTGTGCAGCCATATCACGCGGTTGCACGTCTCCTCGATCACGTCGAGGTTGTGGGCGACCAGGAAGACGGTGCCGGCGGACTGGCGCATCTGCTTGATGCGGTCCTGGCTCTTGCGCTTGAACTCGCGGTCGCCGGTCGCGAGCGCCTCGTCGATCAGCAGCACGTCGTGCGTCTTGGCCGACGAGATCGCGAAGCGAAGCCGGGCGCCCATGCCGGACGAGTAGGTCGACATGGGGAACTGGACGAACTCCCCGATGCCGGAGAAGTCCACGATCTCGTCGTACTTCTCGCGCACCTCGGCGGGCGTCATCCCCATGGCGTAACAGCCGAGGATGATGTTGCGCTCGCCGGTCAGCTCCTTCATGAGGGCCGCATTGACGCCGAGGAGGGAGGGCTGGCCGTTCGTGTAGACGGCGCCCTTGTGCGGCGGCAGGAGACCGGCGATCGCGCGCAGCAGGGTCGACTTGCCCGAGCCGTTGCGGCCGATGATGCCGATGGCGTCGCCGTGGTGGGCCACGAAGCTCACGCCCTTGACGGCGTGGACCTCCTTCATCTGCGGCCGTCCCTGGCGCCGGAGAAGGCGCATGAGCGCGTTGGCCGCGTTGCCCTTCTCGGCGTCGCCGGCCGAGCCGTACACCTTGTAGACGATGTGGAGGTCGTCGACGATGACGGTCGGCGTCCCGGTCGTGGAGTCGGGCGACTCGGGGTCCCGGGTCTCGGAGGGGGTCTGCGTCTTGGGGTCTTGGGGCGCCACCTGGGACAGCTCCTGCTCCTTGGTCAGCTCAGCCACGGCCGTACCTCTCCTCGGCCCGCCAGAAGTACCAGAAGCCGACGATCACCGCGAACACTGCCCAGAATACGCAAGTCACCCACGCCCAGCGCTCCGGGAAACGCTGGTAGATCAGCAGGTCGCGCATGAACTCGATGTAGGCGGCCGCCGGGTTGAACTCCAGCGCCCAGCGGAGGAAGTCGGGGAGTTCCCGGGTCTTGTCGTCGATCGCGTAGAAGACGCCGGAGGCGTACAGCCAGGTGCGGGTGATGAACGGCAGGAGCTGGTTCATGTCCCGCATGAACGCGCCGACGCGGGCCATGAACAGGCCGATGCCGATGTTGAACACGGTCTGCATCGCCAGCGTGACCGGGACCAGCAGCCAGAGCCAGGTGATCGGCTCCCCCGTGACGAGCACCAGCAGGAGGAGCACGCCCATCGAGTAGCCGAGCTGCTGCAGCTCCTGCATCGTGTACGCGAGCGGGAGCGAGGCGCGGGGGAAGTGCAGCGCGCGGATCAGGGACAGGTTCGACGAGATCGACTTGGCCCCGCTGATCACCGTGCGCTGGGTGAAGGTGAACACCATGACCCCGGTGATGAGGAACGCGGGGTAGTTGACGATCGACTTGCTCTGCCCGAGGATCACGCCGAACATCAGCCAGTAGACCGCGGCGTTGAGCAGCGGCGTCAGCACCTGCCAGAGCTGGCCGAGCATCGACTCCGAGTACTTCGAGACGTTGCGCGACGTGGCGTACGTGAGGATGAAGTGCCGCCGGTCCCACAGTTGGCGCAGGTAGGCGGGCATGCTGGGGCGTGCGATGGCGCGTCGCAGTCCGTGACGCTCGGCGAGCGCGGCCAGCGACTCCGGGGCTCGGCCGCCACCCTGGGCCTCCGCGACCGCGGATTCCGGCTGGCTCATGGCAGTGACTCTATTGGATGGAGGTCGGTGGGACGGCTGTCGCACCGGACGTGGCTGCGACTGGTCAACGTTAGCCCAGGACATCGTGATAAGGGGACCGGGGAGGGGGTGCCGCCGACTCCGCCGGTCAAGGGCTCGCACTCTCACGGTGAATGTACGCTAAAGGGGGTTTTAGTGCCTATCTGGGCGTTTAGGGTTGGCACGCGGGACTGCGTGTGTGACGCCCGACTCGCGCACGTGTGACCGAACTGCAACGTGCCGGAGATACCTCTGGTGCGAGAGGTGAGGGATGCTCCGGACGACTGGCAGGACGTCAGCTGGTTTGACGGTGCCCGCAAACCCGGGGTCGCACCAGCGTGAACGCCCATCCTAGAGGGAGGACCAAGATCCACTATGCGTGTGACTAGGGGCGTAAGGATTACCGCCGGAGCAGCGCTGCTGGCGCTCGCCGTGGCCGCCTGTGGCGGTGGTGGAGGGTCCGACAACTCAGGCTCCGGCTCCGGTTCCGCCGCGCAGCCGGTCCGCATCGAGATCGCCGAGCCGCAGAACGACCTGATTCCGGGCAACACCGGCGAGACCAGCGGCGCCGAGGTGCTGAACGCGCTGTTCATCGGTCTCGTCGACTACGACGACCAGAAGAAGCCGGTCAACCGGATCGCGGAGTCCATCGACTCGACCGACCAGACCACCTGGACGATCAAGCTCAAGGACGGCTACACCTGGCACGACGGCACGCCGGTCACCGCCCAGAACTTCGTGGACTCCTGGAACTACACGGCCTACGGGCCGAACCAGCAGCAGTCCAACTACTTCTTCTCGGTGTTCAAGGGCTACGACGCCATGAACCCGCAGGACCCGGACGGCGAGGAGGGCCCGAAGAAGGCCGCCGAGCCCACCGCGACGACGCTGTCGGGCCTCAAGGCGGTGGACGACAAGACCATCTCGGTCGAGCTCACCCACCCCTACTCGGGCTTCCCGACCATGCTGGGCTACACCGCCTTCTACCCCCTGCCGAAGGCCGCCTTCGAGTCCGAGGGCAAGCTGAAGGCCGACTACGGCTCGAACCCGATCGGTGACGGCCCCTTCAAGATGAGCAAGCCGTACAAGCGCGGGACCGACCAGACGGTCGAGATGGTCCGCTTCGACGGCTTCAAGGAGGGCAAGGCCAAGGTCGACGCGCTCCAGTACAAGATCTACACCGACCTGAACACCGCGTACAACGACCTGCGGGCCGGCAACCTGGACATCATGGACCAGCTGCCGCCGGAGCAGATCGGCGGCGCCAAGGCCGAGTTCGGCGACCGCTACATCGAGCAGCCCTCCTCCGGCATCGGCTGGCTCGGGTTCAACATCAAGAGCGGTGACGCGTACGCCAAGAGCCGCGAGCTGCGCACCGCGATCTCGATGTCGATCGACCGGGCGACCATCACCGACAAGGTCTTCTCCGGCACCCGCGTCCCCGCCGACGACAACATCAGCCCGGTCGTCGCCGGTTACCGCAAGGGCGCCTGCGGCGAGGCGTGCACCTTCGACCCCGCGAAGGCCAAGTCGCTCTGGGACTCCAACGGCGGCAAGGACGTCAAGTCCATCGACCTGAGCTACAACGCCGACGGCGCCCACAAGGAGTGGATGGAGGCGGTCGCCAACAACATCCGCACCAACCTCCAGGTCGAGGTCAGCGTCAAGCCGTACGAGAAGTTCGCCGACATCCTCAACGACCTGGGCGACGGCAAGGTCAAGGGCGCCTTCCGGATGGCTTGGATCATGGACTACCCGTCCCCGGAGAACTACCTCCGCCCGATCTTCGGGACCGGCGGCAGCTCCAACTACGTCCAATACTCCAACAAGGAGTTCGACGAGCTGCTCAACAAGGGTGACTCCGCCGCGTCCCTCGACGAGGGCGTGAAGTTCTACCAGCAGGCCGACGACCTGGCGCTGAAGGAGATGGCGTACGTGCCGATCTACTTCTACACCACGAACGGCGCGTTCTCCTCGAACGTGAAGAACGTCAAGATCGACCCGTTCGAGCGCATCGACGTCTTCAACGTCGAGCGGGCCTGACCGACGAGCTATTCGGGGGGCGGTCCTTGATCTGCCCCCCGGTAGTCGACCATCCTCAGGGGCAGTCCATGACAGACAGAATGGGCTGCCCCTGTTCATGACCGGGAGACCTCATGGGTCGCTACGTGATCAGACGCCTACTGCAGGCGATCCCTGTACTGGTGGGGACCACGTTCCTGCTCTTCGCCACCGTCTACGCGCTGCCGGGTGATCCCATCGCGGCCCTGGGCGGGGACCGGCGTCTCGACCCCCAGCTTGTGGCGCGCATGCGTGAGCAGTTCCACCTGAACGATCCGCTGCTCGTCCAGTATTGGTACTACATCCGCGACATCGTGTCCGGTGATTTTGGCACCACCTTCCGCGGGGTGCCGGTGTCCTCGCTCTTCCAGGGCAAGTTCCAGGTGACCTTCCAGCTCTCGATCACCGCCCTCGTGTTCGAGGCGGTCATCGGCGTGGGGCTGGGCCTGTGGGCGGCGCTCCGCCGGGGCAGGTGGCAGGACCAGGCGGTGCTCGCCTTCACCCTGCTGCTGGTCTCGATCCCGACGCTGGTGAGCGGGTTCGTCCTGCAGCTCGTGCTCGGTGTGAAGCTGAAGCAGAACACCGGGATCGACTTCTTCCCCGTCGCCGGGATCCAGGACGGCATGCGGAGCTACATCGTGCCCGGCCTGGTGCTGGCCGGGCTCTCGATCGCCTATCTCACCCGGCTCACCCGGACGAGCCTCATGGAGACGCTCCGCGCCGACTACATCCGCACCGCCGTCGCCAAGGGCCTGCCACGACGACGGGTGCTCGGCCGGCACGCGCTGCGCAACTCGCTCATCCCGCTGATCACATATCTGGGCGCCGACCTGGGCACGCTGATGGGCGGGGCGATCATCACTGAAACGATCTTCAACCTGCCCGGCATCGGCCAGCAGCTCTTCCAGTCCGTCTACCTGCGTGAGAACGCGGTGGTGGTCGGTATCGTGACCGTACTGGTCCTGGTCTACGTCCTGGCCAACCTGATCGTCGACCTGCTGTACGCCGTCCTCGACCCCCGGATCCGCTATGAGTAACGCGACTGTGGCCGAATCGGCCAAGGACAAGGACGCCAAGCCGGAGAAGGCCCGCAGGCCGGCCAGTCTGTGGTCGGACGCCTGGCACGACCTCCGCCGGAACAAGGTCTTCATCCTGGGATCGATCCTCGTGTTGATCCTGATCCTGATGGCGGCCTTCCCGTCGCTGTTCTCGTCCGTCAACGCCTACGACCCCTCCACCTGCGACCTGAGCAACGCGCGGGAGGGCATCACCTCCAAGCACTGGTTCGGCACCGACAACCTCGGCTGCGACACCTACTCCAGGGTCATCTACGGCGCCCGCGTCTCGGTCATCGTCGGCATCGCCACCTCGCTGATCAGCGCCATCGTCGGCGGCGGGCTCGGCCTGCTGGCGGGTTACTACAGCCGCTGGGTCGACGTGCTGCTGTCGCGGATCGCCGAGATCTTCTTCGCGATCCCCTCGGTGCTCGGCGCGCTGCTGTTCCTGTCGGTGGCCGGCCGGGAGAACGCCGGAGCCTGGATCGTGGTCCTCTCGCTCGCCGTGCTGGCCTGGCCGCTGATCCTGCGGATCATGCGGGCCGCGGTCATCTCGGCCAAGAACCAGGACTACGTCACCGCGGCCCGGGCGCTGGGCGCCGGGCCCGGCCGGATCATGGTGCGGCACATCCTGCCCAACGCGATCGCCCCGGTGATCGTGACGGCGACCCTCAACCTGGGTGTCTTCATCGCCGCCGAGGCCGGCCTGTCCTTCCTGGGAGTGGGCGTCCAGCCGCCGGCGATCTCGTGGGGCCTGATGATCGGCGACGCCCGGCGCCGGTTCCTGGAGGCGCCGGAACCGCTCATCTTCCCCGCGCTCTTCCTGAGCATCACCGTGCTGGCGTTCGTCATGCTGGGCGACGCCGTCCGCGACGCGCTCGACCCGAAGCTTCGATAAGAGGGGCGGCCAAGTGAAGAACCCAGGCCAAGTGAAGAACCCGTCTGTCGACACGCATCTGCTCCCGGCGGAACGCGCGGGCGACGAACCCCTGCTCGCCGTGGACAACCTGCACGTCGAGTTCCAGACCCGCCAGGGCGTCGTACGGGCCGTGAACGGCGTCTCCTACTCGGTCAACGCCGGAGAGACGCTCGCGGTGCTCGGGGAGTCGGGCTCCGGCAAGTCGGTCACCGCGCAGGCGATCATGGGCATCCTCGACATGCCGCCGGCGCGCATCCCCAAGGGGGAGGTCCGGTTCCACGGCACCGACCTGCTCACGATGCGGGACGAGGACCGCAGCCAGATCCGCGGCCGCCGGATCGCGATGATCTTCCAGGACGCGCTGTCCGCGCTCAACCCGGTGTTCACCGTGGGCTGGCAGATCGGGGAGATGTTCCGCGTCCACCAGGGCATGTCCAAGCGGGACGCCCGCAGGAAGGCCGTGGAGCTCATGGACCGGGTCAGGATCCCGGGCGCCAAGTCCAGGGTCGACGACTTCCCGCACCAGTTCTCCGGCGGCATGCGGCAGCGCATCATGATCGCGATGGCGATCGCGCTGGACCCGGAGATCCTGATCGCGGACGAGCCCACCACCGCCCTGGACGTGACCGTGCAGGCGCAGATCATGGGACTGCTGGCGGAGTTGCAGCAGGAAAGCGACATGGGCCTGATCCTGATCACCCATGACCTCGGCGTCGTCGCCGACGTGGCCGACAAGATCGCGGTCATGTACGGCGGGCGCATCGTCGAGCACGCCTCGGTCTTCGACGGGTACCGCGCTCCCGCCCACCCCTACACCAAGGGCCTGCTGGAGTCGATCCCCCGGGTGGACCTCAAGGGCCAGGAGTTGTACGCGATCAAGGGCATGCCGCCGAACCTGCTCGACATGCCCACCGGCTGCGCCTTCCACCCGCGGTGCCCGTACCGCAAGGAGAACTGCGTGACCGACGTCCCACCGCTGTACACGGTCAGCGACACCCGCGGCAGCGCCTGCCACTACTGGAGGGAGGTTCTCGATGACGGCTCCCGCTGAGCCCATCCTCGAAGTCCGCGACCTGGTGAAGCACTTCCCGCTGAACTACGGCGTGGTCTTCAAGCGGCAGGTCGGCGCGATCAAGGCGGTGGACGGGGTCTCCTTCGACCTGCGCAAGGGCGAGACGCTCGGCGTCGTGGGCGAGTCGGGCTGCGGCAAGTCCACGCTGGCCAAGCTGCTGATGGCGCTGGAGCGGCCCACGTCGGGCTCGGTCCGGATCAACGGCAGGGACATCACCACCGCCAGGGGCGCCGAGCTCAAGCGGATGCGCCGCAACATCCAGATGGTGATGCAGGACCCGTACACCTCGCTGAACCCCCGGATGACGGTCGGCGACATCGTCGGCGAGCCGTTCGAGATCCACTCGGACGTCGCGCCGAAGGGCGGCCGGCGGCAGCGGGTGCAGGAGCTGCTGGAGGTCGTGGGCCTCAACCCCGACCACATCAACCGCTACCCGCACCAGTTCTCCGGCGGCCAGCGTCAGCGCATCGGCATCGCGCGTGGCCTCGCGCTCCAGCCGGAGATCATCATCTGCGACGAGCCGGTCTCCGCGCTCGACGTGTCGATCCAGGCGCAGGTGATGAACCTGCTGGAGCGGCTGCAGAACGAGTTCAACCTCGCCTACATCTTCATCGCGCACGACCTGTCGGTGGTCCGCCACATCTCCGACCGGATCGCGGTGATGTACCTCGGCAAGATCGTCGAGCTCGGGAACGACGCCGAGATCTACGACAGCCCGACCCATCCGTACACGCAGGCGCTGCTGTCTGCGGTGCCGGTGCCCGACCCGGAGGGCCGGGAGACCCGCCAGCGGATCATCCTGCAGGGCGACCCGCCCTCGCCGGCCAACCCGCCGTCGGGCTGCCACTTCCGCACCCGCTGCTGGAAGGCGCAGGACATCTGCGCCGAGCAGGAGCCCGCGCTGGAGGCCCGTCCGGGCAGCGCGCATCCCAGCGCCTGCCACTTCGCGGAGGCCCGCGACGTGGTCAACGCCGAGTAGGAGACCCGCCGCCGGGTCAGCGCCCGGGCGACAGCCGTACGTGTGCGCCCGGGGGCAGGCCCAGGCGGTCGGCGGCGTCCCCGGCGTTGATCGCCATGGCGACCAGGCCGGCGGAGTCGGCGAACGCCACGAGGTCGCCCGGCGGCACGGCGGTGAAGGTCTCCCGGTACGGCACCGCGACCTGGCGGCGCCCCAGCCACACGGCCAGGGTGTCGCCGAGCCGTACGCCGATCTCGGCCAGGTCGGTCGCGGTGATCGAGAACTGGACGTTGCCGTGCCGGTCCACCGACAGCACCTCGCCCTCCGCCGCGCCGTCCCGCAGGCGGCAGGTCGGGGCGGGCAGGGTCACCAGGCGGTCCACCGGCATCGGCGGTCCCACGTCGGCCACCGCCCGGCCGGCGCACAGGTGCGCGGCCACCGGGGCGAACAGGTCGCGTCCCTGGAAGGTCGGCGAGACGTTGGCCAGGAACAGCTCCCTGTTGGTGATCTCGTAGGCCGCGTCGGCGCCGCCGGCGGCCCGTACGGCCCACGACAGGACGCCGTTGTCCGGGCCGACGAACACCCGCCCGCCCGCCTCGACCGCGACCGGGCGGCGGTTGCCGCCGACGGAGGGATCGACGACGGCGAGGTGGACGCCGGCCGGCAGATAGGGCAGGGTCTGCGCCAGGATGGCCGCGCCGCGCCGCACGTCCCCGGCGGGAACGAGATGGCCCACGTCGATGATCCGAGCCTGCGGTGCGATGCCCGCGATCACGCCGTGGCACGCGGCGACGAACCCGTCCTCCAGCCCGTAGTCGGTAAGAAGCGTGATTACAGAGCTCACACCACGTGACACTACGTCGGCCTCTCTCCTCTGCACACCCCGGGTCGTCCAACGTCGTGCGTCCCTTTACCATGAGGGACGGGCTCGCGGCCGATCGAGGAGGAGCGGATGGACACCGAACCGACCGGCGGCGACGGGCTCGACCTCTCCGACCGCGACCGCGAGATGCTCGCGTTCGAGCGTCAGTGGTGGCGGTACGCGGGCGCCAAGGAGCAGGCGATCAGGGAGGCCTTCGGCGTCTCCGCCACCCGGTACTACCAGTTACTCGGGGAGCTGATCGACCGGCCGGAGGCGCTGGAGCACGACCCCATGCTGGTCAAGCGACTGCGCCGGATGAGGGCCGGCCGGCGGCGTGACCGCTCCGCCCGCAGGTTCGGCATGCACCCCTGAGACACCCGCTCACCGTCCCCGCACGGCGCGCCGAGGCGTCCCGACCACTTCTCCGGAACGAGGCCATGACACTGCCCGCGCACCCAGGACTCGACGCGATCGTCGCCGACCCGGCAGGCGCCGTGATCGGGCTCGACTACGACGGCACGCTCTCCCCGATCGTCCCCGACCCCGCCGCCGCCCGCGTGCACCCCGCGGTGCCGGGCGTGCTGGCCGCGCTCGCCCCGCTCGTACGCGCCGTGGTCGTCGTCACCGGCCGGCCGCCCCTGACGGCCATCGGCCTGGGGGAGGTGCCCGGCGGGCCGTCGCTCGGAGACGTGCCCGGCCTGGTGATCCTCGGTCACTACGGCCTCGAACGCTGGGAGGACGGCCGCGTGACCGCCCCGCCGCCGCCGCCGGGGCTCGACCTCGTACGGACCCGGCTGCCCGATCTCGTGGCCGGGCTGCCGGGCGCGTGGATCGAGGACAAGGGCCACGCCGTCGCCGTGCACACCCGGCGCTGCGCCGACCCCGCCGCGGCCCTGGAGGAGTTGCGCGGACCGGTCGCGGCGCTGGCCGCGGAGGCCGGGCTCGCGGTCGAGCCGGGCCGCATGGTGCTGGAACTGCGGCCCGGCGGCATGGACAAGGGCCGGGCGCTGTCGGCCTTCCTCGCCGAGCGCGACGCGCGCTCGGTCATGTTCGCCGGAGACGACCTCGGCGACCTCGCGGCCTTCGCCGCGGTCGAGGAGGCCGGCCTGCCCGGCGTACGGGTGTGCAGCGGGTCCGCCGAGGTGACCGCGCTGGCGGAACGCGCCGACCTGGTGGTGGACGGCCCCGACGGCGTGGTGGCCCTCCTCGGCGACCTGGTGGAATCGCTTGGCAAGCGGTCTGCAAGCGGGCAGGTCTAACGTTCCGGACATGAACCGGAAGACCATCCCGGCCGGGTTCGCCGTGCTGACCGCCGCCCTCGCGGCCGCCACCCTGGTGGCTCCCGCGGCGGCGTCCGCGAGCGACCTCGGCGGCACCAGGCAGGTCCACCTGCGCAAGGGCCTCACGCTCACCATCCCCGCCTCGTGGCGGGTCGACGCCGTCCGCACGGACTGGACCCGCGTCATCACCGGCTCGTGCCCCACGCGCGGCACCGCGGACTACGGCTTCCGCGACTCGGGGTGCCACAGCTTCTGGGTCCTGGGTCCCAAGGCCATCAAGATCGGCCATGAGCTGTTCAACGCGTACACGCCGGACGGGCCGTTCTATCCGGCCACCGACGTCGGGCCCTGCCCGGTGCGGAAGAACCTCTACATCGGCCAGACCAAGCTCGTCGCGAAGGGGCTGCGCCAGGTCGGGCCGGGGCACAAGGCCTACTACCGCGACTGGGCGGGGCCGTGCGTGACGATGACGAAGTTCAAGGTCAAGGCCCACTTCCACCAGCGGGAGTGGTTCCTGCCCACGTCGAAGATCCTGATCGTCGACCAGTGGAACACCCTCGGCCTGGACGAGATCCTCAGGAAGGCCACCTGGCACTGATCTCTTGCCGGCATCGCCCCGCAAGTCGTCTCCAAGTGGCCGGGCCTACCGTAGGAGACATGATCGGAAAGACCATTGCGACCGCGGCGGCCGGGCTGGCCGTGCTGACGGCCACCCTGGCGGCTCCTTCCGCGGCGTCCGCGAGCGGCACCGAGCAGGTCCACCTGCGCAAGGGCCTGACCCTCACCATCCCCTCGTCGTGGAAGGCGGTCCAGGCCGGCACGGACTGGACCCGCGTCGTCACCGGCTCGTGCCCCAGCCTCGGCACCATGGACTTCGGTTTCCGTGACGCGGGGTGCCACGGCTTCTGGGTGCTGGGCCCGAAGGCCCTCAAGATCGGCAATCACACGTTCCAGTCCTACAACCCCAGGTACGGGTTCGATCCCGCGACCGACGTCTCGGTCTGCCCGAGGACCGTCCGCCTGTACAAGGGCACCATGAAGCTCGCCGGCAAGGGGCTGCGGAAGGTCGGGGCGGGGCACCGGGCGGACTACCACGCGTGGGCGGGGACCTGCGTCGACAAGAAGTTCAGGGTGAGGATGCGCTACAGCCAGCGCGAGTGGTACCTGCCCACGTCGAAGATCCTGATCGTCGACCAGTGGAACACCCCGGGCCTGGACGGGATCCTCAAGCAGGCCACCTGGAACTGAGCACCGCCGCCGCCGTCACCGGTGCGTCTCAGCGCAGCGCGGCGATCTGGTCGTCGAACCAGCGCCGCGGCGGCAGCGCGGTGGCCGCCTCCCGCAGTCGCAGGCCGCGATCGAGGCGCTCCTCCTCCGGCAGCGTCAGCGCCTCGTGCAGCGCCGCCGCCGTGGCGGTGACGTCGAACGGGTTGACCAGCAGGGAGTCGGCGCCCAGCTCGGCCGCCGCGCCCGCCTCGCGGGACAGCACGAGCGCGCACCGGGGCGACAGGATCGGGCCCTCCTTGGCCACCAGGTTCATGCCGTCCCTGACGGGGTTGACGAGCAGCACGTCGGCCAGCCGGTACGCCGCGAGCGAGCGCGGGTAGTCGTCGTTGACGTTGAGGATCAGCGGGTCCCAGTCCTCGGTGGCGTACTCGTCCTCGATCTCCTTGGCGCACCGCTGCACGGCCGCCGTGTACTCGCGGTACTCCGGCAGGTCGTGCCGGGAGGGGTAGGCGAACGCCAGATGGACCACCCGTCCGTGCCACTCGGGATGGCCCTCCAGGAACTCCTGGTAGGCCCGCAGGCCGCGGACGATGTTCTTGGACAGCTCCGTGCGGTCGATCCGCACGATCAGCCTGCGGTCGCCGACGTGGTCCCTGATCGCCGCCATGTGCGACTCGACGTCCGGTTCGGCCGCCCGCGCCCGCAGCGCGTCGCCGTCCACCCCGAGCGGGTGCACGCCGATCCGGGTGGTCCTGCCGCCCCAGGTCACCGTACGGGCCGCGTGGTCCACCCGCGCCCCGAGCAGGGCGGCGCAGCAGTCCATGAAGGCGCGCGCCCAGCGGGCGGTGAGGAAGCCGGCGTGGTCGGCGCCGAGGATGCCCGACAGCACCTCCGCCGCGACGTCCTCGGGCAGCAGCGCGAAGTACTCCGGCGGGGCCCAGGGCGTGTGTGAGAAGTGGCCGATGCGCAGGTCGGGCCGTTCGACCCGGAGCATCGCTGGGGTGAGCGTCAGGTGGTAGTCCTGCACCATCACGCGGGCCCGGTGCGTGGCCTCCTCCGCCAGCGCGAGCGCGAACGCGCCGTTGTAGGTGCGGTACGACTCCCATTCACGCGCGAACCGGGTGCCGAACTCGGGGGAGAAGGGCGTGTTGTAGAGCAGGTGGTTGACGAACCACAGGGTCGAGTTCGCCACCGCGTTGTAGGCCCGGTGGAAGACCGCGGGCGGGATGTCCAGCATGCGGATGGGCCCCGTCTCGAACGCCCGGTCGAGCCGGCCCCCCGGCGCCTGCCGCACCGCCCCGCGGTCGCCGTCCGACAGCGCCGCGCAGACCCACAGCACGTCGGTGTCCCTGACCACGTCCGACAGCCCGGACACGAGCCCGCCGCCGCCCCTGCGCATGGTCAGGCCGCCGTCCTCCGACAGGGTGAAGGACACCGGGCCCCGGTTGGACGCGATCAGGATGGAGCTGCTCATTGGGGTTTCCCCTCGATCAGAGCGGGCGCGCATGCCGGAAGATTAATAAAAGCGGACCTCCATCAATAGGATGTCAACCGATCGCGGGAGGGCTGGAACGGGATGGCACTGGACGACGTCACCGAGGAGCTGGCCGGATCGGCCGCCCGGGGAGATCACCGCGCCCTCGGTGAGCTGCTGCGGCGCATCGAGCCCGACGTGCTGCGGCACTGCGAGCGGCTACTACCGTACCGGCAGGACGCGGAGGAGGCGGCGCAGGACACGCTGCTCGCCGTGGCCCGCAACATCGCCCGGTTCGAGGGCCGGGCCAAGTTCAGCACCTGGCTGCACATCGTGACCGTGAACTGCGCCAGGACGACCTACCGGTCGCTCAAGCGGCGCTCGTCCGAGCAGGCGGAGGAGCTGCCCGAGCAGCGGCCGGACCCGCGGCGGGTGAGCGTCATCGCGGGGTCGCGGCTCGACCTGCTCGACGCGATGGAGGCGCTGGAGGCCGAGCGGCCCGACCTCGCCCAGGCGCTCGTGCTGCGCGACATCTGCCAGCTCGACTACTCCCAGGTCGCCGACCAGCTCGGCATTCCCCTCGGCACCGTCAAGTCCCGGATACACCAGGCGCGCAAGTACGTGCAGAGCGCGCTCGGCGAGGCCTACGGCTGATACAAACCATCTCGCCATCTGAGACGGCGGAACGGACACAGGGGACGCCGGGGTACAGTGCTGGAGGACCTTTTTCGAAGGTTCTACAACTGAAGATGCTCATCCAGAGGGGTGGAGGGACCGGCCCTGCGAAGCCCCGGCAACCTCCCCGGTGTCGAACTCGTGCCCACGAGGCCCGGCCGGGACAGGTGCCAATTCCGGCTCGCGGCCAGGGCGGTCGCGAGCGAAGATGAGGGAAAGGCCTCGCTTCATGGCGCACATCAGCACCGCGACCCCCACCACCGCCACCGACTTCGGCCCTGCCACCGGTCTGTCCTGCCGCGAGTGCGGCGCCCACTACGACCTCGGCCCGATCTTCGCCTGTACGGAGTGTTTCGGCCCCCTTGAGGTGGCGTACGACTTCGGAGAGGTCCGCCGGGAGGACATCGCGGCGGGCCCGGCGAACATCTGGCGGTACCGCTCCCTGCTTCCCGTCCCCGCCGGGGTGGCGGACAAGCCCAACCTGCAGCCCGGCTGGACCAAGCTCGTGCGGGCCGACCGTCTGGCGGCCGAGCTGGGGCTGCGGTCGCTGCACGTCAAGGACGACTCCGGCAACCCGACCCACTCCTTCAAGGACCGGGTCGTCGCGATCGCGGTCGAGGCCGCGCGCGCCTTCGGCTTCCACACCCTGTCGTGCTCGTCCACCGGCAACCTCGCGGGCGCGGTGGGCGCGGCCGCCGCCCGGGCCGGGCTGGACTCCTGCGTGTTCATCCCCGCCGACCTGGAGCCGGCCAAGGTCACCATGGCCGCGGTGTACGGCGGCCGCCTGGTCGCCATCGACGGCACCTACGACGAGGTGAACCGCTTCTGCTCCGAGCTCATCGGTGACGAGCTGGGCGAGAAGTGGGGATTCGTCAACGTCAACCTCCGGCCCTACTACGCCGAGGGTTCCAAGACGCTGGCGTACGAGATCGCCGAGCAGCTCGGCTGGCGGCTGCCCGAGCAGATCGTCGTCCCGGTGGCCTCCGGCTCGCAGCTCACGAAGATCGACAAGGGCTTCCGCGAGCTGATCAAGCTCGGCCTGGTCGAGGAGCGGCCGTACCGGATCTTCGGCGCGCAGGCCGAGGGCTGCTCGCCGGTCTCCCGCGCGTTCAAGGCCGGGCAGGACGTCGTGCAGCCGGTCAAGCCGGACACCATCGCCAAGTCGCTGGCCATCGGCAACCCGGCGGACGGGCCGTACGTGCTCGACATCGCCCGCCGTACGGGCGGCGCGGTGGAGGACGTGAACGACGGCGAGGTGGTCGAGGCGATCCGCCTGCTGGCCCGGACCGAGGGCATCTTCGCCGAGACCGCGGGCGGCGTCACGGTCGGCGTGCTGCGCAAGCTCGTGCGCGAGGGCCGCCTCGACCCCGAGGCCGAAACCGTGGTGCTGAACACCGGCGACGGTCTCAAGACACTTGACGCGGTGGCCGAGCAGGCCCGTCCGTCCGCGGTCATCCGTCCCTCCCTCGACGCCTTCCGTGCGGCATTCGCCAACTGAAAGCGTTATCACAGGCCCATCGGCAGCAACGAAAGCGAGTGAACAATGAGCGTTTCCGTGCGGATTCCGACGATTCTGCGGACGTACACCAACGGCGTCGCGGAGGTAAGCGGGGAGGGGGGAACGCTCCGCGAGGTCCTGCAGAAGCTGGATGCGGACTATCCGGGCATCGGAGGTCGAATCCTGGATGAGACGGGCAAGATCCGGCGTTTTGTCAACGTCTATGTCGGAGAAGAGGACGTCCGTTTCGCCGATGGGCTGGACACCGCCACGCCGGACGGGGTACAGATTTCGGTCATCCCCGCCGTCGCCGGGGGCTGAGCCGCGACACCGCCGCCGGGCACCTGACATGCACTTCTCTCGCCGGGGAAGTGAGATGTCGCCACAGCGAATGGTGAAGCTCTCAACCTTTCGGTAGAAAAGTGAATAATCGTCTGTACCGCTTTGAGCGAACGCGCCGTAGTAGTTTGCGGATTGACTCTGTTGTTCTACGCCTTGACACGGGTATGGTCGAAGACGATCGACAAAACCGGGGGCTTCTTGGGTGTGGTCCCCAGCCCAGCAAGAGGAGTCGGAAGTGGCGCAGGGCACCGTCAAATGGTTTAACGCGGACAAGGGCTACGGCTTCATCGCGGTAGACGGTGGGAAGGACGTGTTCGTCCATTACTCGGCAATCATGATGGACGGCTACAAGGCCCTCGAGCAGGGTCAGCGGGTTGAGTTCGACATCACGCAGGGGCAGAAGGGCCCGCAGGCGGAGGCCGTACGGGCCGTCTGATCCCGTCAAGCGACCATTGGAGGCCCGGTCCGCGTTCCGCGGGCCGGGCCTTCGGCTCGTCCGGGCTCGTCCGGGTGTTCGGGAACCTCGTCCAAGCTGGTCAGAGTGGCTTCCGCTTGCACTCTCGGGGGTAGAGTGCTAAATACTTGTTTGGCACTCTGAGGTCGAGAGTGACAACAACCGGGATCGGGGCGATGGGGCTCGCGCAGGGATAGCGGGTCCACGCCGTCGCGGGCGTCGGCTCGGTCCGTTGAAGACACCCTGCTACTGGGAGGTCTAGCCTAATGGCAGCCAAGATGATCGCGTTTGACGAGGACGCCCGGCGCGGTCTCGAGCGCGGTATGAACCAGCTCGCCGACGCCGTGAAGGTGACCCTCGGCCCCAAGGGCCGCAACGTCGTGCTGGAGAAGAAGTGGGGCGCCCCCACGATCACCAACGACGGTGTCTCCATCGCCAAGGAGATCGAGCTCGAGGACCCGTGGGAGAAGATCGGCGCCGAGCTGGTCAAGGAAGTCGCGAAGAAGACCGACGACGTCGCCGGTGACGGCACGACGACGGCCACCGTGCTCGCCCAGGCGCTGGTCCGCGAGGGTCTGCGCAACGTCGCCGCCGGCGCCAACCCGATGTCGCTGAAGAAGGGCATCGAGGCCGCCGTCGAGCGCGTCAGCGAGGAGCTGTCGAAGCTCGCCAAGGACGTGGAGACCAAGGAGCAGATCGCCTCCACGGCCTCCATCTCCGCCGCCGACCCGGAGATCGGCGCGCTCATCGCCGAGGCGATGGACAAGGTGGGCAAGGAAGGCGTCATCACCGTCGAGGAGAGCAACACCTTCGGTCTGGAGCTGGAGCTCACCGAGGGCATGCGCTTCGACAAGGGCTACGTGTCCGGCTACTTCGTGACCGACCCCGAGCGCATGGAGGCGGTCTTCGAGGACGCCTACATCCTCATCGCCAACCAGAAGATCTCGGCGAACAAGGACCTGCTCCCGCTGCTCGACAAGGTCGTGCAGTCCGGCAAGCCGCTGGTCCTCCTCGCCGAGGACGTCGAGGGCGAGGCCCTGGCGACCCTGGTGGTCAACAAGATCCGTGGCCTGTTCAAGTCCGTGGCCGTCAAGGCCCCCGGCTTCGGCGACCGCCGCAAGGCCATGCTGCAGGACATCGCGATCCTGACCGGCGGCCAGGTCATCTCCGAGGAGGTCGGTCTCAAGCTGGAGAACGCCACCCTCGACCTGCTCGGCCGCGCCCGCAAGATCGTCGTCACCAAGGACGAGACCACGATCGTCGACGGCGCCGGTGACGCCGAGCAGATCTCCGGCCGCGTGAACGAGATCCGCGCCGAGATCGACCGCACCGACTCCGACTACGACCGCGAGAAGCTCCAGGAGCGTCTCGCCAAGCTGGCCGGCGGCGTCGCCGTCATCAAGGCCGGCGCGGCGACCGAGGTCGAGCTCAAGGAGCGCAAGCACCGCATCGAGGACGCCGTCCGCAACGCCAAGGCCGCGGTCGAGGAGGGCATCGTCCCCGGCGGTGGCGTGGCCCTGCTGCAGGCTGGCGCCAACGCGTTCGACAAGCTGGAGGTCAACGGCGACGAGGCGACCGGCGCGGCGATCGTCCGCAAGGCGCTCGAGGAGCCGCTGAAGCAGATCGCCGTCAACGCCGGCCTCGAGGGCGGCGTCGTGGTGGAGAAGGTCCGCAACCTGCCCGCGGGCGAGGGCCTCAACGCCGCGTCCGGCGAGTACGTCAACATGTTCGAGTCGGGCATCATCGACCCGGCCAAGGTCACCCGCTCGGCGCTGCAGAACGCGGCGTCCATCGCGGCCCTGTTCCTCACGACCGAGGCCGTCATCGCCGAGAAGCCCGAGAAGGAGAAGGCCCCCGCCATGCCCGGCGGCGGCGACATGGACTTCTGAGTCCTGTTCTCCCGCTTCACCAGGAAGGGCGGTTCCCCCTCGGGGGAGCCGCCCTTTCCCTTGCGCCCGCTCTCCCCACGTGCATGGACGCCGGGCGGTCAGCCCTGCCGCCACTGTTTCAGGACCTGCCGGAAGGCCTCGCTCACGAGGGCGAGAAGTTCGGCGGAGGACCCGAAGCGGGCGCCCGCCGGGGTCGTCGCCCCGAGAATCTCGGCTCCGCGCTGTGACGCGGCCGCCAGGGCCTCGTTCATCCGCAGAGAGGCGAGGATGGACCGCACCCAGATCTCGTCGTCGATGACATAGCGTTCACGCCGCGCGCCGGGAACCCGCTCCCGCCTGAGCATTCCCTGCTGTTCGAGGAAGGCGACGGCGTGCGAGACGGACGCCGGGCTGACGCGAAGCCGCTCAACCAGGTCGGCGGCGGTGAGAGCGCCGGAATCGGTGACGTACAGGCAGGTCAGCACCCTGGCCTCCATCCGGGGCAGCCCCTGCTCCACGAGGAGGGCCGTGAAGGACTCCGTGAAGTCCCGCACCGCCTGGGGATCACGCCCATGGCCGCCGTCGGGGACCGGTGGCGTCGGAGGCTGTGCCTGCCTGTGGCGGCGCGCACGGTGCCGCGTGGCCTCGTGCGCCCGGTCCGCCCCGTAATCGTCCGGTCCGCCGTTCCGGGTGACCTCCCGCATGATGGTCGAGGCGGGGCGTCCCAGCCGCCGGCCGATCTCCGCGTATCCGAGTCCCTCGGCCAGCCCCGCGGCGATGTGCTGACGGTCCTCGTTGGTGAGTCTGCCTCCGGGCACGGCAATCGTCTCCTGTCTGCCGGCATGCGCGGCTCCGCGCCCGCACACCCGCCGCACAGTATGCATTCACTCTGAGCCCATTGCAAAGCATGGCTGCCCACCTATTGCATTCAGTGCCACAGTCATTGCAATTAAGGGCAGTGAGACCCCGTCCGTCTGGGCTTTCTGTCGGAAAGTACGTTGACTACTTTGTGAACGCAATGTAGCTTTGCGAGCGTTCAAGGATTCGCAAACAACGCTGGATAGGGCGGTTCATGATGGGAAACGGCAACGGCGGCTTCTCCGCGGCGGGGCTGCGCAGACTGCGCGAGGTGCTGGCACGGCACGTCGACTCGGGGCGGATTCCCGGGCTCGTCGCCCTGGTCGGCCGGGGCGAGGAGACGCACGTCGAGGCGATCGGGACGATGTGCCACGACGGCGGTGCGCCGATGCGCCGCGACACGATCTTCCGGATGGCCTCGACGTCCAAGCCGGTCTCCGTCGCGGCGGCGATGGTCCTGCTCGACGAGTGCCGGCTGCGGCTGGACGACCTGGTGGAGCAGTGGCTGCCGGAACTGGCCGACCGGCGGGTGCTGAAGCGGATCGACGGCCCGCTGGACGACACCGTGCCGGCGCGGCGGCCGATCACCGTACGCGACCTGCTCACCTCCACGTTCGGGCTCGGCATGGACATGACGTCGCTCGGCACCCCGATCATGGGCGCGGTCTTCGAGCAGGGGCTCACGCCCGACCTGCCGGTGCCGATGCCCGAGCCGGACGAGTGGATCCGCCGTCTCGGCACGCTTCCGCTGATGCACCAGCCCGGAGAGCGCTGGCAGTACCACATCGGCAGCGATCTACTCGGCGTGCTCGTCGCCAGGGTCACGGGCCGGTCGTTCGAGACGTTCCTGCGGGAACGCGTCTTCGACCCGCTGGGGATGAAGGACACCGGTTTCCACGTGCCCGCCGACAAGATCGACCGGCTGCCGACCCTCTACGCCCCCGACCCCGGGACCGGAGAGTTCACCGTGTGGGACGAGGCCGAGGGGGGCCGGTGGAGCAGGCCTCCGGCGTTCCAGGGCGGTGGCGGGGGTCTGGTCTCCACCGTCGACGACTACCACGCCTATTTCCGGATGCTGCTGAACCACGGGAGGCACGGGAGCGAGCGGATCCTGTCCCGGCCCGCGGTCGAGCTGATGACCACCAACCGCCTCACTCCCGAGCAGAACGCCGCCCGCACCGCCATGGCCGCCGACAACGTCCATGTGTCCTTCGGCCAGGGGCAGCACGGCGGCTGGGGCATGGGGATGGCGGTGCGCACCTACCGCGGCGACTACGCGTCCGTCGGCCAGTTCGGCTGGGACGGCGGAAGCGGCACCTCGACCTACGCCGACCCGGACAAGCAGCTCACCGGAATCCTGCTCACCCAGGTCGGGATGTCGACCCCGGACTCGGCGCGGCTCATCCACGACTTCTGGACCACGCTCTACCAGGCGATCGACGACTGATCTCGACGGCTCAGGTGAGGCGCCTGACCCAGCGGGCGCAGTCGGTCTGCATCGTGTATCCCGCCGCCGTCCAGGCGTGGTGCGCCAGGGCGTTGTCGTTGAGGACCATCGCGTCGACCCGGAACGCGCCGTACTTCCGGAACCGCTCCTCGGCGGCCCGGATCAGCTGCGATCCGATGCCCTTGCGCCGCTCGGAGGGGTCGACGGCGAGCCGGTAGAGGCTCGCCCGCCAGCCGTCCCAGCCCGCGATGAGCGTGCCGACCACGCGGCCGCCGATCTCGGCGATCAGCAGCGCCTCGGGATCACGCTCGACCAGCGCCGCGACCTTGGCGGCGTCGTCGTGCCGGTCGGTGTTCTCCGCGGCCTCCAGCCAGAACCGCAGCACGGCGTCGATGTCGCCGGGACCGCCGTACCGCAGGGTGACCTCGCTCATGCCGGCTCCTCACTCATGTCAGCTCCGGGGGCAGATCGTGGGCGTGCAGGATGGTCAGGGACGTCACGGCCCGGGTGAGGACGACGTAGAGGCGGGCGAGCCCCCGGTCCTCGGCGGCCACGATGCCGGCGGGCTCGGTCACGATCACGTGGTCGTACTCCAGGCCCTTGGCGAGCGTGGCCGGCACCAGCAGCACCCGGTCGTCGCCCGTCGCGTCGGGGCCGAGCACCGTGTGCGGCACGCGGGCAGTGTCCAGGGCGGCCGAGAGAGCCGGTACGGCCGCGTCCGCCGCGATCACGCCGATCGAGCCCTCGCGGTCCAGCGTCTCCCGCACGGTCTCCGGAAGGGACGCGGCGACGTCGGGCACGTGCCGTACGGACAGCGACCCGGCGCCGGGACGCAGGGAGCGGGGCGGGGCGAGATCGGGCGCGACGGAGGGCAGCAGTCGCGCGGCGAAGTCGAGGATCTCGCGGGGCACGCGGAAGCCCAGCGTGAGCTCGGTGACCTCCCCCGAGGGCTGGCCGAGGTGGTCGAGCACGGTCTTCCACGACCGCGCCGACCAGGGCGTGGTGCCCTGCGCGAGGTCGCCGAGCACGGTCGCCGAACCGGTGCGGCAGCGCCGCCCGAGCGCGCGCAACTGCATGGCCGACAGGTCCTGCGCCTCGTCCACCACGAGGTGGCCCTGGGAGGGGGTGCGCTCGATGAGGTCGCCGAGTTCGTCCAGGAGGGCGGCGTCGGCGGCCGTCCACTTCGCCGACCGGTGCGACTTGTACGGCTTGCGCCACAGCAGCAGTTCCCGCTCCTCCGCGGAGAGGTCCGACCGGGCGGCCTTCGCGAGGAACTCGGCGTCCGACAGCAGCCGGTGCAGCACCTGCTGAGGGGTCAGCCTGGGCCACACGGCGTCGAGGACGGCCCTGACCGGCTTCGAGCGGGCCACCGCGTCCTGCGTACGGTCGTCGGGAGACTCGCCGCGGCGCTCCATCTGGATGAGCACGGCGTGCGCGAGCCGCTGGGCCAGCATCGCGCGGCCCGGGCCGTATCTCGTCGTGCCGCGCAGCGAGGCGACGATCTCCCGGACCTCGTGGTCGGGCACGCGGTAGCGGTTCACGCCCTTGGTGACGAGCACACCCTCGACCGGCTTGACGACGTGCAACCACAGGGCGCGGCGCAGGACCTCCGCCATCCGGGCGTCGCCCTTCACGGCCGCCACCGCCGCGTCCTCGGGATGCGCGTGCTCTCCGAGGACGCCCGCCACGGTCGTCTGGTCGACCTTCACCTCGCCGAGAGCCGGGAGGACCGAGGAGATGTACGCCAGGAAGGCGCGGTTGGGGCCGACGATCGTCACACCCGACCTCGCCAGCTTCTCGCGGTGCGTGAACAGCAGGTAGGCCGCGCGGTGCAGGCCGACGGCGGTCTTGCCGGTGCCGGGGGCGCCCTGCACGCAGACGGTCACGCCGAGGTCCGCGCGGACGATCTCGTCCTGGTCGGGCTGGATGGTGGCGACGATGTCCCGCATGGGGCCGGTGCGGGGCCGCTCGATCTCCTCGGTGAGGAGCCTGCTCTGCCCGAGCGCCCGGCCGTCCAGCGGTTCGTCCTCGTACGCCGTGAGGTCGCCGCCCTGGTAGCCGAACCGGCGGCGCAACGCGACGCCCATCGGTTCGGACGGGCTCGCCTGGTAGAAGGCGCGGGAGATCGGCGCGCGCCAGTCGATGACGAGGGGCCGGCTGCTGTCGTCGTGGACGTGCCGGCGGCCGACGTGGATGGTGTCCGGCAGGTCGTCGCCGGCCGACCGGTCGAGGCGGCCGAAGAACAGAGGTGTGTCGGGGTGGTCCGCCAGGGCGGCCACGCGCTGGTCGAGCAGGCCCTGGAGCACCTGCTGCGACACCCAGTCGCCGGCGGCGTCCGCGGACAGCGACTGCGCGTGTTCACGCATCGCCCGCAACGCGGCGCGGGAGGCCGCGAGATGGGCGCGCTCGGCTTCGAGCACATTCTCAGGCATGCGAAAACTCCTCCGTACACGACGAGGGCAGGACCGAGGACAGGACTGAAGACGGGCAGCGGACAGGACGGAGGCGGGAAGGACGAGAGGCGGAAGGACAAGAGCTTAGCGACGGGCGCCCTCATGCCGAAACGGTATTTCTCTAGCGTGTCGCCGTCGGCCTGCCTGGGTATCTCTACGCGGGTGACGCGCACCTCGGTTCCTCCCGCGATCCTGGCGGCGGTGAGCCTGTTGCTCGCCACGCTGTGGGGCTTCGCGGTCTTCGGCGGCTGGAGCCGGCCGGCCTTCTGCGCCGGTCTGGAGCTATCGCCGGACTGCGCGGATCGGCTGGCGCCGGTGGCCTCGCTGTCCGAACTGGTCGCGCTCGTCGCGGCGGGGACGATGGGATTCGCCTGGTTCGCCCGTCGCGAGTCCCTGTACGGCGTGGCCGTGGCGGCGTGGATCGCGGCGCTGGCGGTCCTGCTCTTCGGCGGCCTGGCCGTTCGCTGAGCCGCCGCACGCGGGACGCCGGGGGCCAGGGGCTTCCGGATTCACGGCGTTCCGGGTTGTCCGTTGCCCGGACCGCCGGAGGCTCCGAGGCGCTGTGCCCCGGGCGCGTGCCTGGTGCGTCGACGCGCCAGGGCACCCTGTTGCCGAGGGTGCCGGGCGCGGTGCTGCTCAAACGCGGTGCTGCTCAATCGCAGTGCTGATCAGGCGCGGTGCTGTCGGGGTGCTTTATTGCTGTATGTCGCGTTTATTTAGCGCGTTCTGTAGCGACTTGCTCACACACCGAAGAATTGGTAACACTTCCCGCTTTTTACCGACAAACCAGGGACAAGGTGAAAAATGCGCATATTGCGTGATTCGCCGTACTGAGTGGGTATTGCCGCCATCACGGCACCGTGATGTCGGTACAGGCGCGAGGGGGTGATGTGGTGACACGGCCCGCAGGCATTTCCTGGATCTGACAGGCGTCCGTCGATCTTCACCGTGGACGTGCTCCCGGGGAAGCGTGCCCCGGGACACGGCGTCCACCGGTCACCTCGCCGGGTCCTCCTGGCCCACGTCGTCGGCGTCGATGATGTGATAGGCGTACCCCTGCTCGGCCAGGAAGCGCTGCCGGTGCGCGGCGAACTCCTGGTCGACGGTGTCCCGGCTGACGACGGAGTAGAACAGCGCGCCCCCGCCGTCCGCCTTGGGACGCAGCACCCGGCCGAGCCGCTGGGCCTCCTCCTGGCGTGAGCCGAACGTGCCGGAGACCTGGATCGCCACGGCCGCCTCGGGCAGGTCGATGGAGAAGTTGGCGACCTTGGAGACCACCAGCACCTGGATCTCCTTGTCGCGGAACGCCTGGAACAGCCGCTCGCGCTCCTTGACCTTGGTCTCTCCCTTGATGACCGGCGCCTCCAGGTGCTCGCCCAGCTCGTCGAGCTGGTCGATGTACTGCCCGATGACCAGCACCTGCTCGCCCTCGTGCCGTCGGACCAGCGCCTCGGTGACCCGGATCTTGGCGGGGGTGGTGGAGCAGAACCGGTAGCGCTCGTCGCTCTCGGCCATCGCGTAGGCCAGCCGCTCGTCGTCGCGGAGCGTCACCCGGACCTCGACACACTCGGCCGGGGCGATGTAGCCCTGGTTCTCCATCTCCTTCCAGGGCGCGTCGTACCGCTTGGGCCCGATGAGCGAGAAGACGTCGCCCTCCCGGCCGTCCTCGCGCACCAGCGTGGCGGTCAGCCCGAGACGGCGGCGCGCCTGCAGGTCGGCGGTCATCCGGAAGATCGGCGCGGGCAGGAGGTGGACCTCGTCGTACACGACGAGCCCCCAGTCGCGGGCGTCGAACAGTTCCAGATGCCGGTACGTGCCCTGCCTCCGGGTGGTCATGACCTGGTAGGTGGCGATGGTGACCGGGCGGATCTCCTTCTTGGTGCCGGTGTACTCCCCGATCTCGTCCTCGGTCAGCGAGGTGCGCCGCAGCAGCTCCTGCTTCCACTGGTGGGCCGAGACCGTGTTGGTGACCAGGATCAGCGTGGTCGCCCGCGCGTGTGCCATCGCCGCCGCGCCCACGATCGTCTTGCCCGCGCCGCAGGGCAGCACGACGACGCCGGAACCGCCGTGCCAGAAGGCGTCCGCCGCCTCCTTCTGGTACGGCCGGAGCTCCCAGCCGTCCTCGCGCAGGTCGATCGGGTGAGCCTCGCCGTCGACGTATCCGGCCAGGTCCTCGGCCGGCCAGCCGAGCTTGAGCAGCGTCTGCTTGATGTTGCCGCGCTCGGAGGGATGCACGGCCACCGAGTCGGCGCCGAGGCGCTCCCCGACCAGCGGCTGGATCTTCTTGGCGCGCAGCACCTCCTCCAGCACCGCGCGGTCGCTGGTGGTGAGCACCAGGCCGTGCACCGGGTGCTTCTCCAGCCGCAGGCGGCCGTACCGCGCCATGGTCTCCGCGACGTCCACGAGCAGCGCGTGCGGCACGGGGTAGCGGCTGAACCCGATGAGGGCGTCGACGACCTGCTCGGCGTCGTGCCCGGCGGCGCGGGCGTTCCACAGAGCGAGCGGGGTGACCCGGTAGGTGTGGACGTGCTCGGGCGCGCGTTCGAGCTCGGCGAACGGGGCGATGGCCTTGCGGCACTCGCCGGCCCTCGGGTGATCCACCTCCAGCAGCAGCGTCTTGTCCGACTGAACGATCAGCGGCCCGTCACTCAATGCCTGCTCCCTTGTACGGCTGTCCCTTATCCAACAAGAGACCAGGCTCGATGAGTCCCGTTTCACCGAGGCCGGTCGCCCGCCGTGTTGTGAGACGCCCCTCAGTCGACTCCGGCGGCGCGCTCTCCGGGCGTCTGGGACCGCTCGGCGTCGTAGCCCGCGACACCGGTGATGCGGCTGAGGACGAAGCGGTGGACCGTCGCCCGGGTCTCGTCGTACGCCGTGAGGTAGCCGCCCTCCATGCGGGCCGGTTCGAGGATACGGCTGGTGGCGTGCCCCTGCGAGTCGGTGTAGCCGATCCACACCCGCGACCCCTGCCGGATGGCCTCCTCCAGCGCGCTGATCGTGGCGGTGCTGGGGGAGCGGGGCACCTGCCCCTCGGGCGTCTCGGCGGGCCGGCGGCGGGACCGGTGCGCCGCGTCCCCCGCCCGCATCGCCCGTACGGCCGCCGCGGCCGCGTCGGGGTTCGGGCCGGGGTTCGCCGACACGCGGGCGGCGGGCGGGCCCTCGGTCCGCCGGGCGTCGGCCCGCGCGACGACGACGTCGCCCTCCAGCGACTCGGCGACCGGCGCGTATCCCATCGCCCGCAGCGAGTCGACCAGCGCCGCCCGGGACGTCTTCGACGCGAGCACGGTGGGCGCGAGCCGCCGCAGCCGCAGCAGATGGGCCCGCTTGTCGGCGAGCACCTCGTCGAGAAGGGCCGGGTCGTCGCAGCGGACGTAGGACGACGCCACGCCGACCCGGATGCGGCCGTGGCGGCGGGCGACGTCGGTCACCAGGTACGCCAGCGGCTGGGGGACCGGCGTGGCCGAGTGGCGCTCCAGCATCGCGAGCAGGTCGCCGGCGGAGTGCCCGGCGTCGAGCGCCCGGCGGACCGACTGCTCGGAGAAGCGGTAGACGGTCGCGCCGCCCTTGCTCTCGACGTCGGCCGTGAGCGCGAGCCGCCGGCCGAGGTCGGTGGTCAGCGGTCCGGGCGCCACGGCCGTCAGGTCGGCCTGCAGCAGCACGTGGTCGACCGCCTGCGGCAGCAGCGGCGCGAGCAGGTCCGCCGCCCGGCCGTCGCCGCGGGCCGCCGAGCGGCCGTGCGCGGCCGGCACGCCGAGGCCCGTCACGCCGATGTGCTCGGCCTCGCGCAGGGCGAACCGGACGAGCGGGTCGCGCAGCGCGGACCGGCGCCGGGGCTGCTCCCAGGTGAGCCGGGCGAGCACCGACTCGGGCGTCGGTGCGAGGCCGGGCGGCGCCGCCTCCAGCACGGAGAGCGTGCGCGCCCGCGTCTGGGCCGCGCCGGACCGGCGCAGGTCGGGGTGGAGCGCGTTCAGCGGGCGGTCCCGGTCGTCGCGTTCGCCGATCAGGCCCGGCGCGCGGTCCATCGCGGCCCAGGCGGCGGCGAGCACGGCCCACCGGTCCTCGGTCGCCTTGATCCGCCAGCCGTCGTAACCGCCGGTCGGCAGCCACTCACCCTCGCCCGCCGCGATCAGCCCGGCCGCGTGCGCCACCTCCGCGACCAGCCCGGCCGCCCATTCCGGCAGATCGAGGAGCTGGGCCGCGCGCCGCAGGTCCCGTACGGACAGGCCGCCGGCGCGCAGCACGCCGGGCGGGTCGACGCTCCACAGCTCGCACAGCTCCTCCACCATGCGGACGAACATGAACGCCTGCCCGGCGGCCGTCCGGTCGGCCAGCTCCTGGTCGCGTACGGGTCCGTCCAGGGCGGGCGGCCTGGGGGACAGGTCGCGGTGCACCCGGCCGCCGCGCAGGACCAGGGCGACCTCACGGGGCAGCGCGACCGTCTCCTCCCCGGTCGCCCCCAGCAGCCCGCGGGCCAGCAGCTGCTCGATGGGCGACTGCGCGGTCGCGGTGTCCACCTCACGGCGGGCGCTCGGCAGCCGTCCGCTCGGCGGGCCCCAGACGAGCTCGTCCAGCGCCGCCCTCGCCTGCGGCGACACCTCCTCCAGGAGGCGCGCGACGGTCGCGGGGTCGGACAGCAGCGCCGTGAGCCGTTCCCTGGCCGGCCTTCCCGCGTCCGCCTGCCCGCCGCCCTCGTACGCGGGGTCGATGTCGTGCAGGAGGACGTCGAGCCGTTCGGGCGGATGGTGGCGGAAGACCTCGGCGGCCGGCGGGCCGAGCGCGGCCGGGGGCTCCAGGGCCGCGGGCACTCCGGGCGCGGGCAGCAGGGCGTCCGGCGGCCCGTAGACCAGGCCGCGGGTGACCAGCGTGTCGAGCGCCGCGTCGAGAGCGGCCGCGACGTCCTCCTCGCCGGACGCGCCGGATGGGCCCGACGTGCCGGACGCGCCGGGCGGGTCGGGCACCGCGCGCACGATCATGGAGAGCAGGGCCGGGCGGGAGGAGGGGCCGTCACCCAGCGCCAGCGTCTCCAGCACGGCGAGCTGGAAGCGGTCGAGCCGGTCCAGCGCCCGGCCGAGGGCCGAGGGACTGCAGGCGCGGGCGGCGAGGCCGTCGAGGTGGGCGGGGACGGGCGTGACGAGTTCGGGCCGTGCCGTCACGAGCGCTCGCAGGTGCTCGTCGGAACGGCCGCGCAGCCACTCGCTGAAGTCCGTGCCCGTCATCGTCTCCATGGTAGGGCGACGCCTCCTGGGGATCACGGGACCGCCCGCGTGACAGGGGTTGACGGAAGATCGACGGGAATCCGGAGACGCGACGCTTCAGTGGCCCCTTAGTGGGTCCACGGGGCCTGTCTGTGGGCATAACCTACATCCATCACCTTCACGACAGTCTGAACGAGGTCACCCCTGTGCCGAGTGGCAAGGTCAAGTGGTACGACGCCGACAAGGGTTTCGGCTTCCTCACCCGCGACGACGGCGGTGAGGTCTTCGTCCATTCCTCCGCGCTGCCCAAGGGCGTGGAGGCCCTCAAGCCCGGGCAGAAGGTCGAGTTCGGGGTGGCCGAGAGCCGCCGCGGACAGCAGGCGCTCTCGGTGCGGGTGATCGACCAGCCTCCGACGCTGGCCAAGACCGTGAAGCCCAAGGCGAAGCGGAAGAAGCCAGACGAGATGGTCGTCATCGTCGAGGACCTGATCAAGTTGCTCGACGACATCTCGAACTCCTACCAGCGGGGCAAGCATCCCGACGTGTCGCACGCCAAGAAGGTCGCGACCGTGCTGCGCGCGGTCGCCGACGACCTCGACGCGTAGCGTCCGGCGCTCCGGCGGCCGGGCGCTCCGGCGTCCGGTTGCCCCGGCGTCCGGGTGCGGCGAGGACCTGGGAGGGGTCCGGCGGGGCTCAGGCGGTGGCGGCTCCGGTGGCGAGCCTTCGGCGGCGCAGCGCGAGGAGGCGGCCGAGGGACAGCGCGAGGGCCGCGGACATCACGCCGAGCCCGGCGGGACCGGCCACGAACAGGGAGAGCACCAGGCCGAGCAGGCCGCCGGACACCCAGGCGATCTGCAGCAGCGTCTCGGCGACCCCGAAGGCCGACGAGCGCACCTCCTCGCCGATCTCGCGTTGCACGATCGCGTCGAAGGCGAGCTTGCCGAGGCCCTGGGCGAACGCGCCCACGAGGGCGACGGCGGCGGCGGTCCAGATGGTGAAGACGAACGCCGCCGCGACCGTGGCGACCGTCGCGAGCGCGAGCGTGGCCAGCACGGTCAGCTGCGGCGAGCGGGACCGGGTCCAGGAGCCCGCGGCGGCCCCCGCCAGGCCGCCCACGCCCGCGGCGGCCGCCAGCAGCGCCAGCGCCACCGTGGGGCCGGGGCCGCGCAGGTGGCCGTCCTGGACGAGGAACAGCAGGAAGAACACGAGGAAGCCCGACTGGACCCGGATCGCGGCGTTGGCGCCCATGGCCTCGCCCACCGCCGAGCCCACCAGGGAGCCGACGCCCGGCCGCGCGCTCGGGCCCCTGTTCGCGTCCGGGCCCAGGCCGAGCAGCGTGCGCCAGCGCGGGCGCGGCTCGTCCTCCTCCGGGTCGGGCGCGTCCACGTGCCGCGGCAGCCGTACGGCGAACACCCCGCACAGCAGGAACAGCGGCACGGCGGCGCGCAGCACCCAGTCGGGCCCGGCCGCGGCGGACAGGCCGGTGGCCAGGCCCGCCCCGGCCCCGGCGGACACCAGCGCGAACAGCGCCACCCGCGCGTTGGCCGTCACCAGAGGGATGTCGGCGGGCAGCAGGCTCGGCATGATCGCCGCCCGGGAGACGTTGTAGGCCTTCGACAGCACCAGGACGGCGAGGGCCGACGGGAACAGCGTGACGGCGTCGGAGGTGTGGACGGCGCCGGCCATGCCCCAGCACAGCAGGCCCCGCGCGAGCAGGGTGCCCGCCATGATGTAGCGGCGGCCCGAGCGCAGCCGGTCGAGCACGGGCCCGACGAACGGCGCCACGACGGTGAACGGCAGCATCGTGACCAGCAGGTACGCCGCGACCTGCCCGCGGGCCTGGCCGACCGGGAGCCGGAACAGCAGCGCTCCGGCGAGGGCGACCGTGACCAGCGCGTCCCCGGCCGAGTGGGCTGCCGTCAGCTCGATCAGGCGGCCGAGCCCGGTGCGGTCCGCTCCCTGGGCGTGCGTGAGCCGGCGGGTCGCCCGCGCGGGCGCGCCCACAACATGCATAACGTTCGCCCAAATCTTCACCATAGGCCCCGAGGGTCCTCTCATGATTTGCCCATCAAGCCGGTGCGGTCCGCTCCCGGCGTGGGTGAAAATGGAGAGTGTGAGTCGTACCCGAATCCGTAGCACTCCAGTCGACCAGGCCTGTGCGGCGGCGGTCGGCCTCGCCCGCGGCGCGGCGGAGGAGATCGCGCGCCCGGGGGAGGTGGGAGAGCACCTGGGCTTCGACAACGAGGGCGACCGGGTCGTCACCCATTACTTCGAGTGCCTCGACCGGGCCTACCTGGGCTGGCGCTGGGCGGTCACCGTCACCCGGGCCTCCCGCGCCCGCGTGGTGACCGTGAGCGAGACCGTGCTCCTGCCCGGAGCCGGCGCGCTGCTCGCCCCCCGCTGGGTGCCGTGGAACGAACGGCTGCTCCCCGGCGACCTCGGGGTGGGCGACCTGCTGCCGGCCGAGGCCGACGACGACCGGCTCGTGCCCGGGTTCGCCTCCCCCGACGAGGAGATCGACGCGCAGGCCGTCTTCGAGCTCGGCCTGGGCCGGGCCCGCGTCCTGTCGGCCCTCGGCCGCGACCTCGCCGCGCACCGCTGGCGGTCCGGCGAGCCCGGGCCGCACGCCCCCATCGCGCACGCCGCGCCCGCGCAATGCTCCACCTGCGGCTTCTACTGGCCGCTCGCCGGGACGCTGGGGCTGGGCTTCGGTGTCTGCGCCAACGAGTACGCGCCGGACGACGGCCGGGTGGTGTCGGCCGACCACGGCTGCGGCGCCCACTCCGAGGCGACCACCGTGCCCTCCATGGTCACGGACGCGGCGCCGCCGATCCTGGACGACCTGGGATACGACCTGATCGAGTCCGGCTCCGCCGACGAGGCGAGCTCCGAACCCCTGGGCCACGCCTGATCATGTTCGACACCGAGCGCCTGCGTGACACGGTTCTCGCGGCCTGGGCGGCCTCGCCCGCCCGCTTCCGCGAGGACGCCAACGCCGAGGAGGACTTCGCCCTCGGCGGCTACCGCGACCGGCTGGTCGTGGAGCTCGCCCAGAACGCCGCCGACGCGGCGCTGCGGGCGGGCGTGCCCGGCCGCCTGCGGCTGACGCTCGCCGACGGCGTGCTGCTCGCCGCCAACACCGGCGCTCCGCTCGACGAGACCGGCGTCGAGGGCCTCAGCACGCTGCGGGTCTCCGGCAAGAAGGACGAGACGGGGGCGGCCGGACGCTTCGGCGTCGGCTTCGCCGCCGTGGTGTCGGTGACCGACGAGCCCTCGATCGCCTCCCGGCTGCCGTCCGGCGAGATCCGGGGAGTGCGCTGGTCGCGTGCGGAGACCGCCGCGCTGGTCGCCGCAACGCCGGCGCTCGCCGGGGAGCTGAAGGGCCGCGAGGGCCACGTCCCGCTGCTGCGGCTGCCCTTCGGCGACGACGCCCCGGGCGTCCCCGAGGGCTACGACACGCTCGTCCGGCTGCCGCTGCGCGACCAGGCCGCCGAGGAGGCCGTGCGGCGGATGCTGGAGGAGGCCGGGCCTGCGCTGCCGCTGTCGATGCCGGCGCTGGAGACCGTCGAGGTCGAGGTCGACGGGCGGAGCCGCACGATCTCGGCCGAGGGCTGGCACGTGGTCGCCGAGGCGGGCACGTTCACCCCCGCGCAGGTGGCGGAGCTGTTCGCCGACCGGCCGACCGAGGAGCGGGCCCGGCCCTACTGGGAGGTCCGCTGGGCCGTCCCCACCGGCCGCCCCTCCGGCGGCCGCGACGGCGTCCCCCGGGTGGTCCACGCGCCGACGCCGAGCGACGAGCCGCTCGACCTGCCCGCGCTGCTGATCGCGTCGTTCCCGATGACCACCGACCGGCGGCACGTCGCGCCGGGGCCGCTCACCGACTTCCTCGTCGCCAGGGCCGCCGAGGCGTACGTGCGGCTGCTGGGGGAGCTTCCGGCCACCCCCGCCCTGCTCGGCCTCGTCCCCGGCCTCATGGGCAGCGGCGCGCTCGACGCGGCGATCAGGCGGGAGATCATCGCGGCGCTGCCGGACACGCCGCTGCTGCCGTCGATCTCCCACGACGCCGACGGCGTCGTCCCGGGCGTTCAGGCGCGGGCGGTCGAGGGCCCGGCCGAGTTCCTGGAGAAGATCGCCGGCATCGTCCCCGGGCTGCTGCCCGCCGGATGGGCCTCCCGGCATCCGGCCCTGACCACGCTCGGCGTACGCCGGGTCGAACTGGCCGACGTCGTGGACATGCTGTCCGGTGAGGCCGTGGAGGACAAGGACCCGGCGTGGTGGCGGTCGCTGTACGAGACGCTGCCCGCCGACGACCCGGAGGCGATCGGGGCGATCCCCGTGCCGCTCGCCGACGGCCGCCTGGTGCGCGGCCCGCGCGGCACCCTGGTGCTGTCACCGGACGGCGCCGCCGCCTCGTCCGGCGGGCCCGGCGTTCCGGGCTCCCTGGACCCCGCCCTGCTGGCCCCGCTCGGGCTGCGGATCGTCCATCCCGACGCCGTCCACCCGCTGCTGCTGCGACTGGGCGCGGCCGAGGCGACTCCGCGTACGGTGCTGGAGGACCCGCTCACCCACGCGGCCGTGGCCGAGTCGCTGAACAGCGCCGACCCCGAGCCGGTGGCCCAGGCCGTGCTGGCCCTGGTGGACGCGGCGGGCCTGACGGCGGGAGAGGCGCCCTGGCTGGCCGAGCTGGCTCTGCGCGGCGCGGACGGCGAGCGGTACGCGGCGGGTGAGCTGCTGCTGGCCGAGGGATCGCTGGCCGGACTGATCGACCCGGAGGTGCCGTTCGGCGTCGCCGCGCCCGACCTGGTGGAGAAGTACGGGCCGCACGTGCTCGCGGCGACCGGGGTGCTCGACGGCTTCGCCGTGGTCAACGACTCCGACGTGCTGCTCGACCCCGCCGAGTGCGACCACGACCTCGATCTCGAGGACGAGTGGCTGGAGGCGGTGCTCGACCTGCTACCCGATCTCGACGTGCCCCCGGTGGTGCGGGAGTTCACCGCCGTACGCGATCTGGAGTACGTCGCGGACTGGCCGAACGCGCTCGCGCTGCTGTCGCGGCCGCCGCTGCGCGCCGCGCTGCGGCCGATGCGGGTGCTCGCGGCGGGGGAGACCGTCGAGGTGCCGTCGTACACGGCCTGGTGGCTGTCGCGGCACCCGGTGCTCGGCGGGCGCAGGCCGGTCGAGCTGCGGCTCCCGACGGGCGACCCGCTGCTGTTCGGCCTGTACGCCGAGGCGCCGGCGGGGATCGACGAGGACGCGCTCACGATGATGGGCGTCCGGTCGACCCTGGCCGGGCTGCTGGAGTCGCGCGGCGGCCCCGAGGAGCTGCTCGACCTGCTGGCCGACGCGTCCCTGGAGGTGGACCGCGCCCAGCTGCGCTCCCTGTGGATCGCGCTGGCGGCGGTCGACCCGGACCGCGTCGGCCCGCCCGAGGCCGTCCGGGCCGTGCGGAAGGGCATGGTCACGGTCGCGGACGTCGAGGACGGCCCGGTCGTGGTGGAGGCGCCCGACCTGCTCCCCCTGGTGGAGGATCGCCCGCTGGTGCTGGCGCCGTTCGACCTCGCCGAGGCGCTGTCGGACGTGCTCGACCTGCCGCTGGCCGGAGAGGCGGTCACCGGCGCGGTCACCTCGCACGGCGCGGAGAAGCCGGTGCCGCCCGAGGTGCGCTCGCTGCTGCCCGGTGCCCCCGCGACCTACGTCGAGCACGACGAGCTTCTTGTGGACGGCATCCCCGTGCCGTGGCGGTTCTTCGACGGCGTGGTCCACGCCACCGGCGTGGAGGGGCTGGCCAGAGGCCTGGCCTGGGCGTCCGGCCAGTGGGGCGACCGCCTCGCCGTCGCGGCCCTGCTGCGCGACCCGGCCCGGGTCCCCCTCCTCCTCGCCGAGGCCGACCTCGACCCCGTCACGTCCCTCTGACCCCTCACCGCACCGCCGGGAGGGGGTAGTCGGGCAGGGCGATGTTCCCGGCCTTGGCGAACTGGGCGGCCAGGATGCCGCGCATGGGCCAGCGGGTCATGGACCGCATCGAGGCGGCCCGCAGCCGGATCGCGAGCGCGGTGGACGGCGCGAAGCCGCCGGCGCCGCCGGGCGGCAGTTTCTGCGCCTCCGTCACGTAGGGCCGCATGACGCGTTCGTAGCCGCGCAGCGCGGCCCGGTGGTCGTCGGCCGCGGCCAGTTCGCCGGCCAGGACGTACGCCCCGACCAGCGCGAGGCTGGTGCCGAGGCCGGTCAGCGGCGTGGCGCAGTAACCCGCGTCGCCGAGCAGCGCCACCCGGCCGCGCGACCACCGATCGAGACGCACCTGTCCCATGGGGTCGAAGAAGAAGTCGGGCGCGTCGGCCATCGCCGCCAGCAGGCGAGCGGTCTCCCATCCGGCGCCCGCGAAGCGGTCGGCGATGATCTGCTTCTGCGCGGCGACGTCGCGGCGGTCGTAGGCGATCGGCCCTGACCGGAAGCTCAGGCCGGCCTTGATCTCCCCGGGCAGCCGTCCCGGCCGCGCCGAGACGACCAGGCCGCCCGGGGCGTTGTACATCTGGTACCAGCCGCCGAGGTCCATCGGCAGCGTGGTGGTGAACCACGAGGTGTAGAGCCCGAGCGGGCGGACGAACTCCGCCTCCGGGCCGAAGGCCAGCGCGCGTACGGCCGAATGCGGCCCGTCCGCGCCGACGACCAGCCCGAACCGGCGCGGCGGGGACTTCTCGAAGGTGACGGTCACCCCGTCGTCGTCCTGCCGCAGGGCGGTGACGGTGTCGTCGAACAGATACTCGGTGCCGGGGAGGGACGCCTGGTAGAGGAGGTCGGCCAGGTCGCCGCGGAGGATCTCGATCTCGGAGACGATCCCCTCGCCGCCGAAGGCGTCGACCGGGAGGGTGGCGGTGAAGCGGCCCTTCGCGTCGACCAGGGCGACGCCGCGCTGGTCCACGGCGACCTCCCGCGCCCGGTCGAGCAGGCCCATCCGGGCGGCCACGGTGCGGCCCGCGCCACGCAGGTCCACGGTCTGGCCGCCCGGGCGGGGGGCGGGCGCGCGCTCGACGACCGTGACGGTGAAACCCGCCCGGCCCAGCCAGTACGCCAGTGCGGGCCCGGCGACGCCGCCGCCGGAGACGAGGATGTCGGTGTTCTGCATACGTCGAACTGTACGGCGTACGCATAGTGCACGCAAGGCGTTAAGCTCGATAAACAATGGCTCCGCACTAGTGCATGAGGGCAGGCCTGGAGCGACGTGGGGCCGTCCTCGCAGCGTGCTGGGCTAGAGTGGTGCACTAGTGCGGAGGTGGGCGTGGACGGTTCGGGCGCGGGGCGCTACCAGGAGATCGCCGCCGAGCTGCGGAGGCGGATCGAGACAGGTGAGCTCGGGCCGGGCGACCGGGTGCCGTCCACCCGGGAGATCATCCGGCGGTGGGGCGTCGCGATGGCGACCGCGACGAAGGTGCTGACCGAGCTTCGCCGGGAGGGACTCGTCCGCGCCGTGCCCGGCGTCGGCACGGTCGTCGACACCGGCGTCCACACCGGGAGCCGGCCGTCCCCCGCCGTTCCGCCGCAGGGGAAGGCCGCCGGCGGTGGTCCGCTTTCCGCCGGGTCGCAGGGTTCCGGGTCGCAGGGTGCCACCGGTGGCCGGGGTGCCGCCGTGCCCGCACGTGAGGCCGGTGCCGTACCGGGCGTGCCGCCGCGTGCGGCGGGCGCGGGGGAGTCCTCCGCCGGGCGGCCGGGCGCACCGGTCCGCTCCCGGCGCCGGGGTGCCCCGGACGGTGCGCTGACACCGGCGCGGATCACCTCGGCGGCCATCGCGGTCGCCGACGCGGAGGGGCTCGGGGCGGTCTCGATGCGCCGCGTGGCCGCCGAGCTGGGGGTGGCGACGATGTCGCTCTACCGCCATGTCGCGGACAAGGACGCCCTGGTGCTGCGGATGATGGAGGAGATCTTCGCCCGGATAAGGCTCCCCGACGAACCGTCCCGCGACTGGAGAGGCCGGATCGAACTGGCCGCGCGCCTGCTGTGGGCGACGTTCCGCCGCCATCCGTGGCTCGCGCCGGCCATGTCGGTGACGCGGCCCCAGCCGATCGCCGCCGCGCTGCCCTTCAGCGAGTGGATGCTCACCGCTCTCGACGGTCACGGTCTCGACCTGGAGACGGTGTTCACCGCGTACATCACCGTGTTCAACCACGTCCGGGGTACGGCGATCAACCTGGAGGTGGAGGCGGAGGCAGAGGAGCTCACCGGGATGAGCGTCGACGAGTGGATGGACGCCCAGGAGCCCGCCTTCAAGGCGATCATGGCGGGCCGCAGGCTGCCGATGTTCGAGTCCCTCAGCGCGAGCGGTTACGACTTCGACATCGACGCGCTGTTCGAGTTCGGCCTGCAGCGCCTCCTCGACGGCATCTCGATGCTCCTCACCGACACCCCCTGAGCGGAGCCGCCGGGTCAGGGACTGTGCGGCTCCGATCCGGACAGGCCGGAGGCGGGGGTGGTGTCACGTACGCGGGCGTCGCGGCGGCGGACGTACAGGAGGCCGAACAGGCCGAGACCGACGCCGGCCACGCAGGTCCAGACGAGCCGCGTGTCGGCCGGCCGTACGACCAGCAGCACCACGACCAGAGCGACCGCCCACAACACCGTTCCGGTCAGGATCGTCAGGGTGTCCCGGGTTCTGAGGGGCGTGGGGTCCGGCCGGCGTTCGCTCACGTGGGCCAGCTTAGAAGGGCATGACGGCGACCGGGTATTTTTATGACAAACCCGTCACGAAAGGACAACGCTGCTCCCCTGGCTCTTCCCGCCGATGCTAGGGGCCTGCGACTCTGCGCGCGTGAAAACGAACCCCATGAATACCCCTAATTTCCTCGATCGATACTTTTCCATCTCAGCCCGTGGTTCCACCGTCGGCCAGGAGGTCCGCGGCGGCGTCGCCACATTCTTCACGATGGCCTACATCGTGGTGCTCAACCCGCTCATCATCGGCACCGTCGCCGACAAGACGGGTCAGTTCCTCGGTGACGGCGCCAACCCCAACATCCCGCTGGTCGCGGCGGCCACCGCGTTCGCGGCGGGCATCCTCACGATCCTGATGGGCGTCTTCGGCCGGGTGCCGTTCGCCCTGGCCACCGGGCTCGGCCTGAACGCCTTCCTCGCCTTCGGCATCGCCAGTCAGATGTCGTGGGAGGACGCGATGGGCCTGGTGGTGCTCGAAGGCGTCGTCATCGCGATCCTCGTGGTGACGGGCTTCAGAGTGGCGGTGTTCCACGCGATCCCGGCGCAGCTCAAGACCGCGATCAGTGTCGGCATCGGGTTGTTCATCGCGCTGATCGGCTTCGTGGACGCCGGGTTCGTCCGGCGGATGCCCGACGCGGGCGGCACCACCGTCCCGGTCAAGCTCGGCGCCCTGGGCAACGGCTCGCTGACCGGATGGCCGACCCTTGTGTTCGTCGTCGGCCTGCTCGTGACGGCCTTCCTCGTCGCCCGCAGGGTCAAGGGCGCCATCCTGATCGGCATCATCGGCACCACCGTGCTGGCCATGATCGTGGAGGCGATCGGCAAGATCGGGCCGCAGGTGGCCCCGGGCCAGCCGGCCAATCCCGACGGCTGGTCGCTCAACGTGCCCGCCTGGCCGGCCACGTTCATCGAGGTGCCCGATCTGTCGCTGCTCGGACAGTTCAGCCTGTTCGGCGGCTTCGCCAAGATCGGCGGACTGGCGGCGGTGATGTTCGTCTTCACGCTCATGCTCGCCGACTTCTTCGACACCATGGGCACCATCGTCGGCGTGGGCCGGCAGGCGAACCTCGTCCGGGAGGACGGGACGGTCGAGCGCACCCGGGAGATCCTGCTGGTCGACTCGCTCGCGGCGGCGGCCGGCGGCGCGGCGAGCGTCTCGTCCAACACCACCTACATCGAGTCGGCGGCCGGTGTCGGCGAGGGCGCGCGCACGGGCCTGGCGAGCATCGTCACCGGCGTGCTCTTCCTGCTGGCCATGTTCTTCGCCCCGCTGACGGAGATCGTGCCGTTCGAGGCGGCGACCCCGGCTCTCGTGGTCGTCGGCTTCCTGATGATGACGCAGGTCAAGGAGATCGACTTCAGCGACTTCGAGACCGCGATCCCCGCGTTCCTGACCATCGTGCTCATGCCGTTCACGTACTCGATCACTGCCGGAATCGGCGCGGGCTTCGTGAGCTACATCGTGATCAAGGTCTTCCGCGGCAAAGCGAAGGAGATCCACCCCCTGCTGTGGCTGGTCGGGGCGTTGTTCGTCGTGTACTTCGCGCTGGAGCCCCTCAAGGACCTGCTCGGTCTGAGCTGACCGCCGGTTCGGTCCCCAGAGGCCGCCGCGACCCTCCGGCCGCGGCGGCCTCTTCGCGTCTCAGAGCGTACGGGCGGCCGCGAACGTGCAGATCGCGGCCGCGAGCATGAGCGCGTGGAGGATCATGTGCTCCAGGTTGGGGCGCGGGCGGTCGCCCCGGCGCGGCAGCACGATGACGGTCTTCGCGTAGGTCCGGGCGTGCAACGCGGCCCAGCTCTCCCCGGTGCCCGCCGTCGCCCAGGGGACCGTCACGGCGGCCAGGTAGGGAAGCCACCACAGCATGAGGCCGTTGAGGACGGCGAGCAGTTCCAGCGCCCCGCCGGCGTACGCCAGGGCGGGCAGCCCGGCGCCGGCCGCCCAGGCGAGAAGCACGGCCGGGAGCGCCATGACGGGTGCGTTGATCGCCACCTCGGTGGCTTTCTCCGACCGCCTCGCCTCCCGCACGTTGTTGAACGGGAACAGGTCCACGAGCGTGGTGAGAACGAAGTAGGCGTCGGCCAGGACCAGCAGGACGAGCGCGACGGAGACCATGGGGCTTCCTTTCCGTGCGGCGGGGGGTCAGGCGCCGTAGCGCGCCTCGACGCCCGCGAGGAAGGTCGAGACGGCGATGTCGAACCAGGCGTCGTAGTACGCGGTGGGCGCGGCCGGCGGCTCGGGGGTGTCGCCGAACTCGGCGAGGGCGTGGCCGGTCACGAGGATGTAGAGGGACTGCACGAGATACAGCGCCTCCTCGTCGGTCACCCGCAGGCCCGCGTTCATGGCGGCCAGCACCGTCGGGACGGCCCGCTCGAACACCTGCGGAGACGCGTGCCGTACGGCGACGACGGCGGCCGCGCCGGGGTGGGCCCGCAGTGCCCGGCGAAGCCCCTGGGCCACGTCCGCGAGCAGGTCGCGCCACCCGCCGCCCGGAGTGACCGACGCGATCACCTCTGCGGCCACCCTGTCGGCGACCGACTGGAGCAGCGCGGCCTTGTTGGGCACGTGGTAGTAGAGCGATGCCGCCCTGACCTGGAGGCGGGCGGCGATCGTGCGCATGGAGAGCGCCGCGACGCCCTCCTCGTCGAGGACCTGCAGCGCGGCGCGCAGGACCGATTCGGTGTCGATACGGGCGGCCGGGCTCACAAGCAGTCCTTTCTAACATCGTTAGGCTCACTCTAACGCTGTTAGAAAGGGCGGTGCAAGACGCCGGGGACGGTAGTGTCGTGACGTGGCGCGCAGAGGGGGCGGGGCGGTGCCGGCGGACCTGGTGCCGCGGCTGCGCCTGGCCCGCGACCGCATCGACCGCGACTACCGGAGCGATCTCGATCTCGACGGGCTCGCCGCGGTCGCCGGGATCTCCAAGTTCTACCTCGTCCGCTGTTTCGAGGCGGTGTACGGCGAGACGCCGATGCGCTACCTCACCCGGCGCAGGCTGGAGCGCGCGCAGGACCTGCTGCGCGGGGCCAACCTGACGGTCACCGAGATCTGCATGGCGGTCGGGTTCACCAGTCTCGGGTCGTTCTCGGCCAAGTTCCGGCGGCTGGTGGGGGAGAGCCCGAGCGAGTACCGCGACAGGTGGGCGGCGCGCGGCGGCCCCCACGTCCCCGGCTGCTACCTGTTCATGTCAGGCGTGCTCGACCTCGGAGCGCACCGCGTCTCCGACTCTGCAATTTTGGAGAAGCCCAGGTCAGCAGGGCGGCAGTAGCGTCTACGCATGATTACGAACGTCTCTCTGGTGACCGTCTACTGCAAGGATCAGGACGAGGCCCGCGACTTCTACGTGGACGTCCTCGGCTTCGTCACGAGGACCGACGTCACGCTCGACGGATATCGCTGGCTGACAGTGATGATGTAGATGAGCACCTCCCGCCAGGGCTTGACCCATCGGCTGACTGACCTCGGGTCCTCAACGGGATCTGTCGGTCCTGGCGGGAGGCGCTCATGTGCACTCACTGGACGTGG
>NZ_JABBWW010000042.1:0-43639 GCF_014161385.1 Microbispora sp. H10670
CGCCTCCACAGCGCCTGCAACGACCTCCCACCAGCCGAATTCGAGACCCACTACCAAACACAAACCGACCCGGCTATCCTCACCCCAGCCAGCTAACCCGGCCTCCACGAAACTCGGCGCGGTTCAGAGGGCTCCTTTCGCCGAAGGGAGCCACCGGGCACGAGAAGGCGAAAGCACCAGCGCCGAGCATGCCGAAACCCGACATGATGCGGTGATGGTGCCTTCAGCGAGAGATTATTTGGAGTGTTTGTTTTTATGCGCGACTTTTTATAGACCGGTTGGCGTGTCCATTTTCTGGCCTACCGCTGGGCCGGGTCCCTCCAGCGGAACAGCAACCATGAATTTTTTGGTTTATGTGCCCGGTGTTTGATTCGCGCCTGTACGTGTCGCGTGCCGGTTTCTCGCTGTCCTGTCGTTCGTGGTCGGTGGCTTGTGAACACCTCTAGATCTACCAGGCTGAGAACGGACAAAGCCAGCTCAAGGTTCCCGAACGAGGACGTTCCGTCAGCGTCCGTAGGCGTCCAGGGGCGTCCGTAGGCGTCCGTAGAAGTCCGCGAATCCCGGGTCAGAAGTTAGAGAGCCGTCACCCCAAAGTAAGGGGAACGGCTCTCACGTATCCCTAGGACGTCTCAGACGTCCTCACGCCCGACCGGTTCGAGGAGATCGGGATTGAAGGGTGCGCGGCCTGTCCTGCCACTCGGATGGACGATCACCGCCACCAGGGCTTCCCGGACGTACATACGCTTGCGCGACAGAGGAAGGCCGCCGTCCTCTTCCGGCAGATACCAGCGCTTGCGGAGGTCGTCCACGTCGATCTCCGATCGGGCCCGCTCGACTTTCGCGGCACCCTCATGCTTGTTCTTCTCGGCACGCAATTCAGCCACGTCTCTTTCGAGATCGGGAAGCAGTCGATAGAACAGTTCGGCCGATATCCTCTTGGGCTTCGCCATGAACGCCGCTATATGCTCGTCGAGAGCGGCTTGCGCCTCTTCGAGTTCCGCTCGGCGAGGCCACTCGGCCGAAGGAACGCGCTTGCGCATCTGCGCCTCTTCGAGCTTCGCCAGCACCATTTCGGAGACGTACAGGTCAACGAGATCCCCGCGCCGTGACAGGCCACCGCACCCGCCCGCGCTACGAGCCGGGCAGAGGTAGACGTGGTGACCGAGTTCCGGGCGTTGCGCGACCCGTAGTTTCGTGTTGCAGATTCCGCCGTTTTCGGTCGGACGCCCGCACCGAAGAATTCCGGTGAGCAGGTAGCGATGTTCCCGATAGTCGGGAGCCAGCACTTCACCGGCCGTGCCGTCCTTGCTGACGCTGCGACCTTTGCGCGTGGCGAAGATCGCTTGCACACTGACCCACTCGTCGGGCGTGAGGATGGCTTCCCACTTGCCGACGACAGGGTCACCGTTCGCGTCTCTGACAAGTTCGTCACCGAGTTTGCGCCACCCGCACAGCCGAGGGTTCGCGAGAGTGCCCTTGAGAACCCGCGTCTGCCACTCTCCCCCGCGTGGAGTCCGCACACCTTTGCGCGCCCACTCGTTGACGATGGAGCGCAGCGAGCGCCCCGCGATGAAGTCTCGCGCTGCCTGCTGAAGTAGCGGAGCCTCAACCGGATCGAGGGATACGCGGTCGGCCTGCCAGCCGAACGGCCGAGGCCCGCCCACCGGGATACCCTCCTCAGCCCTCCGGCGATGCGCCCGCCGTACGCGGCGTTGCATCTTCCGCACCTCCATCTTGGAGATGACCGCGCCGAACAGGCCCATGCTCTCGACGTCTTCGCTGTAGAGGTTCTTGGTCTGCTTGGCGTCCGCGAACACGAACCCGTCGTTGTAGGTGAACGCCTCTACGAAGCGCTCGTAGTCACCAGGGCGACGAGTCAGCCGGTCATCGGCCACGACCACCACCCCGCGAACCGACCTGCCGTCATCGAGCTTGCCCGCGCGGAGCGCCTTCAACAGGGCCTCGAAATCGTCACGCACGACATCGGCTTTGGCAGCAGACTTGTCGTTGTCCGTGAACTCATGCACGACGGCCCAGCCGTGCCGGGCAGCCGTCTCCCGGTTGACCTTGTGCTGGTCCCGTACGCCGTGCTCGTCTCTCTTCGTGTCGGCCGAAATGCGCGCATAAGACACGACGGGGATCGCATCCGCGAGCCTGAGCATGTGATCTCCTGGGGGAAGAAGAACGTCCTTTAGGACAGTACTACCTGCAGTCGCTGTTCTCGTTCTTCAACGCCCCGCTGTTCGCGACGTTCATCATCGGCCTGTTCTGGCGGCGGATGACCGCGTGGGCGGGTTTCTGGGGACTGCTGAGCGGCACCGTCTGCGCCTTCGCGTCGTACATCCTCTACAAGGTGGGCGTGCTCGACTTCGGCACCGAACTCAACGCGAGCTTCTGGGGCGCGGGCATCGCCTTCGTGGTCGACGCGGTCGTCTCGGTCGTGGTCACGCTCGTCACCACCCCCAAGCCGCAGAGCGAGCTGCGCGGGCTCGTCTACGGCCTGAGCGACGCGTCCGTCTCGGACGACGCGCTGGCGGGAGACGCCGCCTGGTACCGCTCCCCCGTGATCCTCGGCGCCGGGGCGGTCGTCCTCGCCGCGGCGTTCTACCTGCCCTTCCTGTAGGAGGTTCCCATGGCCGCCCCGCAACGGCTCTTCGACATCCGCCGCGTGATCGGTGGTCTGTTCCTGCTGTACGGACTGATCCTCACGGTCACCGGCCTGTTCGACGGCGCCCAGGAGATCCAGAAGGCGGAGGGCATCCGCATCAACCTGTGGACGGGCATCGCCATGCTCGTGGTCGGCGGCGCCTTCCTGCTGTGGGAGCGCCTGCGCCCGTCCGACGCCCCCGCGCCGTCCGACGCCTCCTCCGTCGACGAGGAGTGAGGCCGATCCCCTCCCGGGACACGAGGGCCGCGGTCGTCCCGACCGCGGCCCTCGTCGTTTCCGATGACGCATATGCGATGACGCGGTCAGCGCGGACGGACCACCGCTCCGGCCGCGCCTTCGGGAACGGCGGGACCGGCGGCTTCGGGACCGGTGGCGTTCCGGGGTCCGGGCGCGGAGTCCTTCGTGACGACGACGGGAGGCACCAGCACGGCCGGGATCGAGGCCGTGGTGCCGTTGGACACGGTGGCCGTGCCGTACACAATTCTGCCGCCCGCGACCTCGACGGCGAGTCTCGCCGCGGCGGCGGCCTCGGCGGCGACGTCGGAGCGCACGGTCGCGGTCGAGGCTTGCGTCTGCGCCCGCCGCGGGACGCCCGTCCCGCCCTGCCCGACCAGCGGGACCCCGGCCGCGCCCGCTCGCGCCAGCGCGGCCACGACCGTCTCGCTCGCGTCGCCCGGGCAGCAGACGCCGGCCACCTTCGCGGGCCCGCCGAGCGCCGCGAGGGCCGCCGCCACCTCGCGCGCCGCGTCGCCGGGCCGGGCCAGGTCCCGTTCCCATGCGATCGTCACTCGGCCGTCCAGCACCGCGTGCAGGCTGCGCTTCACGGCCGCCGCGTACGGATCGCCCGGCGGTCCGTTGAGGAGCAGGACGGGCCCGGGGCGCTTCATCGCGCCGAGCAGGGCCAGGGCCTGCATCCGGCCGGCCCGCGCCGGGTCGGTCGAGACGTACGCGTCCACCGGCCCGTCGGCGAGCCGGTCGTACGCGACGACCTTCGCCCCGGCCAGCTTCGCCCGCGCCACCCAGGGGGCGGCGGAGCCGGGGTCCACGGCGCCGAGGATCAGCACCCGGACGCCGTCCGCCAGCATCCGCCCGATCTGCCGTCCCTGCCGGGCCCGGTCACCGGCGGCGTTCGCGTACTCGACCCGGCAGCGCGGGCAGCGAGCCGTCAAGGCGCGGGTGAACAGGGCGCGCTCGGGGCCCTCGCGCGGAAGCAACAGGCCGACGGTGAAGCCCTCGCGGATGGTCCCGATGGCGCCGAGGCCCGCTTCCCGCTCCTCCCCTCGCTGTCCGCACGCCGAGACCGACGCCAGGAGAAGCACGCAGACGCCCGCCAGCCGTCTCCCCACCGGGACACCCCCGATCCGTTGCGGAGCCACGTTTCGCAGAGCCGTCGTGTGTGGAGCCTGACCACCTCTCGCATCACATACCCGGACAATGGCCCCACAACTCCCAGACCACCCAGCAGCACCAGCGGACGATCAGCGGAGGCGGGGATTACGCCGTGGGCCGAAGGGCGCCGCTCCCCTCCGCGCCCGCATCCCCTCCCGCCCTAAGTTGTGAGAGACTCCACCATTGCGGGGCGGTAGCTCAGCCGGTCAGAGCATCGGACTCATAATCCGTGGGTCGTGGGTTCAAGTCCCACCCGCCCTACCACGTACGGCCAGCGATCAGCGGTCCGACCTGCGCATGCTCCGATGGTCTCGCCTGTCCGTACATGCCGCCTCGCTCACATGTCCGGCTCGGCCGTCCAGAGCTGCCGGAGGATGAGCGGCCTCACCTCTTACGAGGCGTTCTCAGCTGGGGCGTCTTCGTCGCCGCACAGTGCTTGCCGCTTGAAGGCCGTCAGCGCGTCATCGATGGGATGGCGCTGCGGCCGACCCGAAGAGTCGATCGTGTTCCACCTCGCGAGGTTCATCGCGACGGAGATCTGGCGCTTGCCGTCCGCGCGGATCCACGACTGCGTCTCGGCGCCCCAGACCGTCCCGTCGTTGCCCCAGAAGGTGCCGCAACCCGGGATCTGGAGCTCGTGCAGGCCGAGGCCGTAGGAGATCATCTGCCCGGACTGGCTGATGACAGGGCCGGTACGCCGCATCTGGGCCAGCGATGACGGCTTGACGATCTTGCCGTCGAACAGCTTGCCGTAGAAGCGGTTGAGATCCTCCATCGTCGACACCAGCGAGGCCCCTATCCCTGTCCAGGACATGTCGTAGACGCTGTAGTCGCGCGGCGGGTCGATCAAGCCGAAGAACGCCTCGTACATCCGTGGATGCGGTCCATCAACCCGCGGCCCGACCGGAAACACGGTGTGCCGCAACCCGGCGCGTCTGATGACATTCTGGGTGATGTACGTCTCGGCGGTGGTACCGGTCACCTTCTCCAGGAGCTCGCCGAGGATCAGGTAATTGGTGTTGGCGTACACCCCCGGCGAGCCTCCGGGCTCGCCGACGGCGGGGGCCCTGAGCCCCATCCCGATCAGCTCAGCCGGAGTGAACCGCTTGAACCGGTTGTCGTCCAGGCTCTTGGGCGACATGTCCGGCAGAGAAGGAAACCCCTGGAGGGACGGAAACGCATAGCCGAGGTATTCGGCTATGCCGCTGGTGTGGTTGAGCAGCATCCGAACAGTGATCTTCTCGCCGCGTTCGCCCGGCACCAGGTGCGGCAGGTAGCGGCCGATCGGCGCGTCGAGCCCGACTCGCCCCTTCTCGACCTGCTGCAGGACCGCGGCCGCGACGAAGGTCTTGGCGAGGCTGCCGACGCGTTGCAGCATGCCCGGCGTCACGGGACGGCCGGTCTCCAGATCGGCCACCCCGGAGGCACCACGCCAGACCTGGCCGTCAGAGCGCACCTCGGCGAACACACCGGGCATCCCCGCGCGGTGGACATCGTCCAGGGCGGACTTCAGCCTCGCGGGATCGACGCCTGTCACCGAGCCGGTCGCGTCGGCCCGCACGACTGCCGTCTCGCTGGTCGCGGGCACCGCCGTCACCGTGCCCGTGCCGACACCCAGCATGGCCACGCTTGCCAATGCCATCAGTCCGATCTTCACGCCAGTCGTCCTTTCGTGATCCCTGGGCGCGACGGGGACTGTCCCCTCGCGTACATGCCGGACATCGTGGCCTTCGGGCCGGTCAGCGGTCGTCCTGCCCAGGAAGACATCTCAGCCTGGCACCGGGGAAGCAGGCCGCGCCCGGCTACATCCTGGGGAGTAGCGGTCACTCGTTCCCCGGCGCCCGGGCTCGATGGAAGAAGCGGCCGGCGGTGCCTTCACGGCCGCGTGGCACGAGCAGTGTGTGAGCGCCGCCGTACCAAGACTCGGCATCGGTCTGATCGTCATCGTCGCCGGATGGCTCATCGCAGCCGCCTTGCGGTCCGACATCACGCGTACGCGGCAACACCGATCAACAGACCGAGCACCCGGCCATCCTCCGGCCGGGTGCCTCGACTCCGTGGTGATCACCTGAGCGTGAGCGGGAGTCCGGGCGACAATCACGTCCGGCATCGGCCCGCACACCGGACGAGATCAGTGGCAGAATGTGACCATGCGGCCACCCTCGGCGAAGTACTTCAACACCACGGGCCCGTGCGACCCGCGGCGTCACTACATGCTGCCCCCTACGCCGCGGCTCCCGCAGGCGCGCGTGCTCATCGAGATGGATCGCTACTTCGTGCTGCACGCGCCCCGGCAGACCGGCAAGACGACCACGCTGAATGCCCTGGCTTCCGAGCTGAACGCCGAGGGCGACATCGCCGCCCTGATGTTCTCCTGCGAGCGCGCCAAGTCAGCCGGAGACGACTATGCCGCCGCGGAAGAGATCCTGCTGAAGTCCCTCCGCCAGGCCGCCGAGTGGGCGGCATGGCCGGAGGAGCTGCTGCCGCCGGACACCTGGCCCCAAGCTCCGGCGGGCACCCGATTCGGTTCGGCGCTGACCGAGTGGTGCCGCCGCTGCCCGCGCCGGGTGGTGCTGTTCCTCGACGAGATCGACGCCCTGCAGGGCAACAGCATGGTCAGCATCCTCAGCCAGCTCCGCGAAGGCCACAACGCACGGCCGGGAGGCCGTCCGTTCCCCGCGTCCGTGGTGCTGTGCGGGCTGCGCGACGTGCGTGACTACAAGGTCGCCTCGGGCGGCGTACCCGGACGGTCGAACCCTGCCAGCCCGTTCAACATCGTCACCGAGTCGCTGCGCCTGGACGACTTCAGCGCCGACCAGATCGCCGAACTCTACGGCCGGCACACGCAGGCGACCGGCCAGGAGTTCGCCAAGGACGCGGTGGACCGGGTCTTCGAGCTGACACAGGGACAGCCGTGGCTGGTCAACGCCCTCGCCTATGAGATCACCGTACGGATGGGGGTGGCCGATGCCATTAACGCCGGTCAGGTGGAGGAGGCCAAGGAGCGGTTGATCCGGGCGCGCGCCACCCATCTGGACTCTCTGGTGGCCCGGCTGCACGAGCCGCGGGTCAAGCGGGTGCTGGAGCCGGTCGTGGCCGGGGTCTTCCCCCATGTCGAGCCCAGCTTTTCCGACGACCTTTCCTACGTCCGCGACCTGGGCCTGATCAGGCAGAAACCCCCACTGGAAGTGGCGAACCCGATCTATCGGGAGGTCATCCTGCGGGTGCTGGGCGACCCGTCGGAGCAGTACGTGATGGCCGATCCGCACAGCTTCGTACTGCCGGACGGCAGATTCGACCTGCCGCGCCTGCTGGAGGAGTTCGTCGTCTTCTGGCGCGAGCACGGGGAGGTCCTCGTCCGGCAGGAGGGCTACCACGAGGCCGCCTGCCAGATCATCCTCATGGCCTTCCTGCACCGCCTGGTCAACGGCGGCGGCCACCTCGACCGGGAGTACGCCGCCGGCACCAAACGACTGGACGTGCTCATCCGCTGGCCCTACACCGGCCCCGAAGGCGAGCGGCACATGCAGCGGGAGGCCATGGAACTCAAAGTCAGGCGAGCAGGCGAGAACGACCCGACGTCCGACGGCCTCGCCCAGCTCGACCGTTATCTGGACCGGCTCACTCTCTCCACCGGCGTCCTGGTGATCTTCGACCGCCGCCCCGAGGCCCCGCCCTGGAAGGAACGCGGCGGCTTCGAGCGGACGACCACCCCCTCCGGCCGCCAGGTCACCGTCCTGCGCGTGTGACGGGGATGATCAAAGTCTGCGGGGCCGCGCCCGCTACAGCCGGCCGCGCGCCCCGGGCGAACACCGGCCCCGCCCTCCAGAGGTCCCGGCCTCGAGTCCGACTCCCGCCGGGTGCGCATACCGCAGTATGATTACCTTATGGCCGATACGACGCGCATCACGGTGACGTTGCCGAACGAGCAGGTCGCCGAACTCAGGAAGATCACCGACAATGTCTCCGGTTATGTCGCCGAAGCGGTGGCACGCCAGCTGCGGCACCAACTCCTAGGTGCTGACTTGCTGCGTCACCAGGAGGAGCACGGGGAGTTCACCGAAGAGGAACTGGCCCAGGCCCGCGCCAGTATCTTCGGGACGGCGGATTCCGGCGGTTCGGCGAGCGCAGCGTGATTGCTCACGTCGAAACCGTCGTCCTCGACTCTCAAGGGCTCTCCGCCTGGATCGCGCAGGATCGCAAGATCCTCGCAATTTTCCAGGTGTTCCATTCCATGGGTGCCGATTTCGTCATCGGCGTTAACACCATTGTCGAAGTCAGCCACGCACGAGTGGACATGCCGCGGCTGCACTGGGTGCTCTCCCGGGTGAAGGTCGAGCCGGTGACGGAGAGCGCGGCGAAGAGGTCCGCTGAACTGCTCAAGGCCACGGGCCTGCACGGCCACAAGTACGCGATCGACGCGACGATCGCCGAGATGGCGTTGCGTCAGCCGGGCCCGGTGACAATGCTGACCTCCGATATCGACGACATGGCCCGGTTGTGCGGCGGTCGCGTCCGGCTCATCGGCATCTGAACACGTTGCGGCAAGCGGGCCGTATGGGTCAGCGTGCCCCGCCACTCGCCGGAGTTACGATGTGGCGCCAGAACCGTATCCTGCCTGAGTGGACGCGGTCGCGATGCTCGAATGGCTCCTGGAACACGACGTCAACGCGCTACTCAGGGTCGATGCTGAGCGCGGAGAAGGCCGGTCGTGGACCTTCCACGCCAGTGGCGGAGGCCAGAACGAGGAGAGATGGGTTGTTCGGGCCGACGCAGGCTCCGCGGAAGAATGTCTCCGTCGAGCTCGGAAGGCGCTGAAGGCTTATGGCCTCGACCTGCCCGAGTAAGACCCACTTGTCGAGGCCGGTCGCGTACGACTGAATCGCTCCCGTTTCGTGGAACGCTCTGATCCGGATGAGTTCGGATCGCTACTATCTTCGGGTGGCGCAAGCTCAGCGCAGGCGCATTCCCGATGAAACTCGGCGCGCGCTCTTCGACGCGACCGACAGGAAATGCACCATATGCCGCAGGCCTCTGGACATCGAAGGCGGCACCCGTCACATCGGCGAGATGGGCCACATCGCGCCGCACTCCCCCGACGGGCCTCGCCGGGAGGCGGCCAGGCCGGCCGAGGTCGACGGCTTCGACAATCTCATGCTGCTGTGCCCGAGCTGCCATCGAACCATCGACAAGGAGCCGGGTCTGTGGCCGGAGCCCTGTCTGCGCGCCATCAAGGCCGAGCATGAGGGGTGGGTGGTCGTCGAGCGAACCCGGCCGGAGCCGCGGCGACCACCCGGCGGAGAGCCGGCCGGCATCGGCGGCACCGTCGAGATCGAGGGCGTCGCCTACCACGTCGCGGGAGATCCCGAGGAGGAGAGGTCAGCGGACGGCACGGCGATCGCGTCCCGGGCGTTCGCGCTCACGCCGGAGGGCGGTCACGTCTGGATCCGCAGGATCGCCGCCAGGTCGCCCGGTCCCGCGGCCCTGGAATGGCGCGCCGCTCTGGCCGGCGAGGCCGGCCTGCTCGCCGAAGCGCTCCCCGGCCTGCCGCCGCGGGTCGCCGCGTCCGTGACGCCGGAGACGGCGGTGCTGGTCACCGCGGTTCCGTCGTTCACCACCCTCGCCGGTTTCTACGACGGCCGGGGCCGGGAGGCCGAGACCGTACGCGTCCTGGGCAGCGGAGTCGCCGGGCTCTGTGAAGGGCTGGCCTCCCTGCACGGCAGGGGGCTCGCCCACGGCGCCGTCAGCCCCGATTCGATCATGACCGACCGGGCGGGGTCGCTGTTCCTGCGCGACGCCGGCCATGCGTTCCTGCGCCCCGATCAGGCCGCGGAGCCCGCCGAGCCCGCCGAGGACGTCCGCCGGCTGGCCGAGCTGATCCACGTCGTCGTGACCGGGCGTCCGTCCATACCGCTCGTCTCGGCCGCGGTCCTGAACCCCGCCGTGCCGGAGCGCTTCGCCCACGCTCTCGATCGGGCGCTGTCCCCCGACCCGGCCGGACGCGGCCACATCCTGGAGCTCGGCGAAGGTCTCCGCATCTGAACGAAGGAGCAGACGGTGGAGGGAAGGATCGTCGACCTCGGTGCCGAGGCCGGTCTGGTCTGGTCGCAGAAGTTCCCCGGGACGCTGGTCAAACAGCGCGAACGCCACCCCCTCCTGCCGGGCATGGAAGGGATCAGCCGGGACCTGTGGGCGGCCGGGCCGCAGAATCCGGTCCCCGCCCGCCTGCAGCGCGGCCGGGGAGACCGTGGCGACTTCCTCAAGATCTATGTCGACGGCCGGTACGCCCTCATGCTCTTCCCCACCCGGGACCTGCGCGGCTACTGGGTCGGCGGCATCCATCCGATGCACTTCGACGACCATGACCAGATCGTCCGGGGCGCTTTGCTGCTGCGCGCCGGGCGCTGGCGGGTCTTCGACAGCCCGCACGACCTGCGTCATTCCTCCGGCTGGCCGATGATCCAGAGCGCCTGGAGCGCCGGCGTCGGCGTGCCGCCGGGGGGAGGGCCCACGCTCCCGCCCGCCCACGCCGCCTACCTCGACCGCCTCACCACGCTGGTGGACCAGGGACGGCGTATCGAGGCGTCGTCCGGGGACGCCCGCCGTCTCGTCCCGTACCGGCGGGTCACCCCGGTGGCCGCGACCCGCCGCTCCGCCCGGTCGGTGCACTCCTTCCAGCTCATCGACTCCAACCGGCTGACGGCGGGCACCCGCGTCCACATCGACGGCGAGCCCGACCTGCGCGGCCGGATCGAACGGATCGACGAGGCGGTGGCGACGGTGCGGTTCGAACGGCCGGTGGACTTCGCCCGGATCCCCGAGAGCGGCGCGTTCGCCGAGACGCCGAACCTCATCACCTACGACAAGGAACGCGAGGCCATCGAGATCCTGCGGGAGGGCCGCGCCCGCAACCCGCTGCTGCTGACGGCGCTGGTCGACCGCAGGTTCCAGACCTTCGCCCCCGCGCTCCGGAGCCGTCCCCGTGAACCCCTGGACGCCAGCCAGCTCAGCGCCTTCCGCAAAGCGCTGGCCGTTCCCGACCTGGCGCTCATCCAGGGACCCCCCGGCACCGGCAAGACGCACACCATCCGGCAGGTCGTCCTGGCCTGCGTGGAGGAGCACCGCAAGGTCCTCGTCTCCTCCTTCACCAACCGCGCGGTCGACAACGTGCTCAAGGACCTGCCGGAGAACCTGCTGGTGCTGCGGGTCGGGAGGGAGGACGGCATCACCCCCGGCTGCGAGCACCTGACACTCGAGGCGCGGGCGGTCGAACTGCAGCGGCTCATCGCCGGCCGTACCGAGCCCCTTCTCGCCCGTTACGGCGCCGCGGCGCCGGACGGCCCGGCGGACGCGCTGTTCCGGCAGCTGACCGAGGACATGCGGCGTCTCGACGACGCCGGAGCCCAGGTCCGGCGCAGCGCCGCGGCCGCCGCCGAGCGCGAGGACGTCGTGGCCGCCGACCTCAAACGGCGGGCGGCGTCCCTGGACGACGCGGGGAGCCGCCACGGGGAGCTGCTCACCGAACGCGTCCACGACCTCCAGCGGCTCGACCGGGCACTGGCCCGCGCCCGGCGAGCCGCCGAGCTTCCGCTGGTCGGCCTGTTCTTCCGGCGCCGGCTCACCCGGCTCCAGGCGAGCCGGTCCAGGGCGAGCGCCGAGGCCGAGGGCATCCGCCGGACGCTCGACGCGATCGCGCGGGACCTGGCGCGGGTCGCCGCCGAACTCGATCACGTCCGTGCCACGCATCCCGACCTGGTGGCCGCGCGCCAGGCGCACGAGCGCGATCTGGCCGAACAGCGGTCGCGGGCCGAGCGGGCCGCGCGCGTCGCCACGTCCTTACGGGAGTTGCTCGACGGCGAGCATCCCGAGATCGCCCCCGACCCCGCGAGGCTGGCCGCCTTCCTGCCCGCCGCCGGCGCCGCGCTCGGCCTGATGCGCAGACGGCTGGACCTGCTGACCTCCTGGAGGGGGAAGCTCGAACGGCGGACCGATCAGCTGTACGGCGAGCTCGTCAGATACGCCGATGTGATCGGAGCCACCTGCATCGGCACCGCGACGAGCGGGCATCTCGACGGCGTCGACTTCGACCTGGCCATCGTCGACGAGGCCGGCCAGATCAGCACGGCGGACCTGCTCGTCCCGCTGGTCCGGGCGCGCCGGGCCGTCCTCGTCGGCGATCATGTCCAGCTGCCGCCGCTGCCCGACGACCGGCTGGTCGCCTGGGTGGCGGCCGAGCACCCCGGCGACCGCGAGCTGGCCCGGCTCGTCACCGACAGCGCCTTCGAGCTGCTGTTCCCCTCCGCGCCCCAGGAGAACAAAGAGGTGCTGCGCTTCCAGCGCCGGATGCCCGAGAGCCTGGCGCGATTCATCTCCGGACACTTCTACGGCGGGCTGCTGGAGACCGACGTGCGACGGGTTCACCACGACGACCTGTTCGCCGCGCCCGTGGCGTTCGTCGACACGGCGGAGCTTCCGCAGCGGCAGCGAGGCGACCGCAAACCCCGCGAGGACGAGCCCTGGCCCAAGGACAGCCGGCTCAACGAGTGCGAGGCCCGGCTGCTGACACTCCTGGCCGCCCACTACCACGCCAGGTCCGACGACTGGGCGGTCATCCTGCCGTACGCGGCCCAGATCGGCCTGGTCACCTCCCTGCTCGCCCGGCAGGTCCGTGACGAGGACGCCGTCGCCCGCCGGGTGGCGACCGTCGACTCGTTCCAGGGCGGCCAGCACGACACGATCCTCTTCGGCTTCACTCTCAGCAACCCGCGCCGCGGTGTCGGCTTCCTCCGGGAGGTGCGCCGCTCCAACGTCGCCTTCTCCCGGGCCAAGCAGCGGCTGATCCTCGTCGGGGATCTCTCCACCCTCCTCAACGCCACCGACCCGGGTTTCCGTGACCTGGCGCGGGCGCTGCACGACCATGTGCGGGCCACGGGAGATCTGCGGAGCTACCGCGAGATCATGCGACGCCTCGGGGAGAACCCATGAGCAGTGCGCCGGCCGACACGATCCTCTACGCCCAGACCCGCGCGCTGGAGCACGCCGCCGGCCTGCCCGGGATCCGTCCGTTACGGATCCACGCGCTCGCGTTTCCCCTGCACGCCGCGGAGCTCTCCGCGACCATCGAGGAACGCGACCCGTTCGACCTGCTCGATCGGTACGTCGGTCTCGCGATCGCCGAGGGCGGGTTCACCCGCCGTGCCGACATCGCCGTGTTCCTGGGCCTGACCGAGCACACGGTCGACCGGGTGCTGCGCTTCCTGGGCGGCATCGGCCATCTGTACGGCACCGCCGACGCCCTCTTCCTCACCGAGCGCGGCCTGCGGTCGGTCCGTGACGACCGCCGCTACACGGAGAAGCAGGAACGGCTCCGCCTGTACTTCGACGGCGTACGGTGCGGGCCTCTCCGCACCGCCCACTACGCCCACGGCGTCCGGATCCTCGACCGGGACACCGGCCACGCCCAGCGGACCTTCCGCCTCCTCCCGGAGGCGTGCGGCTTCCGCCCCGGAGCCGTCCAGGAACTGGCCCGGCGGCACGACCGGGGCGAGTACGACCTGCCCGACGAACTGCTCAACCTCGAAGTCCTGGAGGTGGGCCGGGCCTTCCTGCCCTGCTACGCCGTCAGGGCCCACGACGGTCACCGGCTCAGGACGCTCGTCTACTCGGGCGTCGCCGATCTGCGGGACGATCACCTTGAGGAGATCCTCAACTCCTGGCCGACGGCCACTCACGTGATGGAGAGCGCCGACTCGGAGCACCCACGCGACCACTTCGCGGAGTGGATGCGCGAACGGGGGATCGCCCCCCAGTCGCTCTCCTGGGTCGACCACCACAGCTTCCGGCTCGTCCTCCCCCCGTCCCGCTACACCGACCGCTACTCCGACCGCGAGGACGGGACGCGCGGGAAGGGCACCTTCTCCCTGGCGATGCTCGGCGCGTACGTGGCACCGCGCAGCCACGTCCTGCAACTGTGGTGCGACGACGTTCCCACTCGGACGAGGGCCGTCCTCACCCGGGCCCTGGCCTACGCCACGGCGACCCGCCGTACGGTGCCGGAGGTGACGGCGTTCCTCGGCCGCGTCTGCCGCCAGCTCGAACCGGAGGCCGACGTCACCCTCGACGACCTGCGCAGGCACGCCCGCAGGGCCGGATACGGCACCCTCGACCTCGAAGAGTGAAACGGCCGCCGTTCCGCCTCTCCGGTGCGGTCAGTGGTAGATGCGCTCCTGGAGTTCGTAGAGCTCCGCGTAGAGCCCTCGCCTCGTCACCAGCGCCCGGTGGTCGCCGCTCTCCGCCACCCGGCCCCGGTCCAGTACGACGATCATGTCGGCCATCCGCACGGTGGAGAAGCGGTGGGAGACGAACAGGGTGATCCCGCCGGATCGCCGGCCGGCGTCGGCCGACAGGTCGGCGTAGCGTTCGAAGATCGCGTGCTCGGCGGCGGCGTCGAGCGCCGCCGCGGGCTCGTCCAGAACCAGGAGGAGCGGGTCCTCGCGCATCTGACTCCGGGCCAGTCCCAGGGTCTGCCACTGCCCCATGGAGAGCTCGGTGCCCTGGCCGTAGCCGTGGCCGAGCAGCCCGGACAGCCCGCCGGGCACCGACGCCACGATCCGGCCGGCCCGCGCCAGCTCGACGGCCCGCAGGACCGCCTGCTCGTCCTCCATCCGGGCGACGTCGCCGACCCCCACGTTCTCCCGCAGCAGCAGCTCGAACCGGGCGAAGTCCTGGAACAGGGACGCCACTCTCGCCTGCCATTCTCCGGCCGGCAGGTCGCGCAGGTCGGTCCCGTCCACCAGGATCCGCCCGGAGGTGGGCTGGTAGAGGCCGCACAGCAGCTTGACGAGGGTGCTCTTGCCCGCGCCGTTCTCGCCCACCAGCGCCACCGACCCCCCGGCGGGGATCGTCAGGTTGAGATCCTCCAGGATCACCTTGCCGGTGCCCGGATAGACGAAGCTCAGGTTCTCCAGCCGGATCCCTTCGCGCAGCACGGCCGGGACGGCTCCGGTGCCGGGATAGACGGGCTCCGGCGACGTCCGGGCCGGTGTGGCGTGGCCGCTCTTCCGCGACCCCCGCTCACCTGCCTCGTGCTCCCGCGACCCCTGGTCCCGCGACCCGTGATCGCGGAGCGAGGTCAGCCGGTCCAGCGTCCTGCCCACGCCCTGCAGGCCGGTGAGAAGGGTGGCGGCGCCGGCCACCTGCACGCTCACCTGTACCGCCAGGGTGATGACCAGGATCACGTCGCCGACGCCCGCCCTTCCCTGCTCCGCCTGCCAGAGCACCAGCGTGATCGCGCCGCCGTAGGCGAGGGCGAACACGAGTTGGCCCGCCGCGCGCAGGGCGGCGGCCCGCAGGTGCGCCCTCCGCAGCACCGCGCTGGTCCTGGACCAGTTGGCGTCCTGCTCCCGCAGGAGCGCGGCCTCGGCGTGGAAGAGGCGGATCTCCTTGATCGAGGCCGGAGCGGTCGCCAGCGCGAGCAGGTGGCGGGTGCGGCGGGTGTTCTCCGCGCTCGCCTCCTTCGCCGACTCCAGGAGGTTCTGTGCCCACCTGCCCACCAGCACCGAGGGGAGCGCGGCCAGCGGCAGGAGTGCCAGCCGCGGATCGAGCGTGACGAGGACGACGGTGGTGAGCGCTGTCTGGAGGGCGAGACCGCCCAGCTGGAGCACCGACTCCACCGCGGTGCGGGTGTTGCCGAGTTCCTCCCGGACGAGGTTCACGTTGTCGGCGAAAGCGGGGTCGTCGAGGCGCTCCAGCCCGGGAGAGCCGTTGACGTGGCGCACCAGTTCCTCGTTGAGCGTGGTCTCGGCGAGTTCGCCGACCTCGAAGTACGACAGGTGCGCGAAGTGCCCGAGCATCAGTTCCAGGACGAGCAGGACGGCGACGCCCCCGATGACCCACGTCGCCACCTCCAGCCGCCTCGCCAGGGCGGCCTCGGTGAACTCCCGGAGCCCGAGGGCGATGACGGGCGTGGCCAGGTAGCCGACGGTCATCAGCCCGACGGCCCGCAGCAGGCGGCCCCGGTCCACCGCCGCGGCGAGGCGCAGCACGAACACGGCGCTCAGCACGATCCGTCTCATCTGGTGGTTCCCGTCCCGGTGTCGTCGGCGCCGAAGCGCCGTGCCTGCAGGTGGAACAGGTCGGCGTAGCGTCCCCCCGACCTGAGCAGCCCTTCGTGGTCGCCCTGCTCGACGACCCTGCCGTGCTCGACGACCACGATCCGGTCGGCGCGGCGTACGGAGGAGAAACGGTGCGAGATGATCACCGTGGTCAGTCCGCCGGTGATGTCCAGGAACCGGTCGTAGAACTCCGCTTCGGCGCGCACGTCCAGCTGGGCCGTGGGCTCGTCCAGCACCAGCACCGAGGCGCCCTGCGCGACGGCGAGGAAGGCCCTGGCCAGGGCGATCCGCTGCCACTGCCCGCCCGAGAGGTCGCGTCCGCTCCTGTACCGCGGGGAGAGCGGGGTGTCCAGCCCCGCGGGCAGCGCCTCCACCACCTCCAGCGCGCCGGCGCGGCGGGCGGCCGCGAGAAGAGCGGCCCGGTCGGCCGACACGGCCGGCGCGCCGAGACCGATGTTGGCGCCGGCGGACAGCTCGTACCGCACGTAGTCCTGGAAGATCACGGCGAGCCGGCGTTGCCACTCCCTGGGATCGAGGCGTCTCAGGTCCTCCCCGTCGACGAGGATCCTGCCCTCTTCCGGGTCGTACAGGCGGGTCAGCAGCTTGACGATCGTGGTCTTGCCCGCGCCGTTGAGCCCGACGATCGCGGTCGAGCGGCCCGCCGGTATCTCCAGGTCGAGACCGTGGAGAACCTGCCGTCCCTCCCCGTAGCGGAAGCGGACCTGTTCGAAGCGGATGCCGCGCCTGGGGAGCCCGTCAGCCGTCAGACTGCCGCGGGGGACGTCCTTCTGGCTCCCCTCGGCCAGTTCCTCGAACTCGGTCAGGGCCTCGTAGGCGTTCAGCCCGTACTGCGTCTGGACGTCGCTCTCCGGGAAGAAGGCGCCGAAGCGGATCGCGACGAGCGCCGCCTGGAGGACGACGGACAGTTCGAGCAGGCCGAAGTCGCCGCCGGCGGCGGAACGGCCGAGCCAGACCAGGAGGACGGAGCCGCCCGCCAGGCCGACCAGCGTGTAGCCCACGAACGGCCAGAACAGGATGCGTCGCCGGCCGGTCCACAGCGCCGCCAGATACTCCTTCGCGTCCGCGCGATGGCGGCGTTCGTGCCAGTCGATCAGGCCCAGCGTCCGGAACTCCTTGGCCGCCGTGACCGTCGTCCCGATGTCGCGCAGGTAGGTGACGCGGCGGCGCGGGCCGGACAGTTCGTGCCAGAGCCCGCCGAGCCGTCCGAGAGATCCGCGCTGGCCCCGGCGGATCACCAGCGCGGTGCCCGCCGCGACGGCGCCCGCGATCGGCGAGAGCGCGATCCCGATGAGGACCACCGCACCCGCCAGCTGGGTGTACCTGGCGATCAGGGTGAGCCCGCCCGCGACCGCCTCCCCCGGCGTGGGCGGGCGGCGGCCGAGGCCGTCGCGCGCGTCCCCGAGCCTGCTCATGACGTTCTCCCGCTCCAGCACCGACATCGGGGCCCGCGCCAGGGCCGAGGTCATCAGGCGGTGGGCGCAGCGGCCGTCCACCCGGCGCGCGATCACCTCTCCCACCGCGGCCTGGTACGGCACGAGCAGCTGCTGGAGGATGTAGGCGCCGACCGTGAGCGCCAGCGCGGTGCCGACGGCCCCGAGGTCGCCGGTCCCCTCCCCCACGGAGGCGGAGATCTCGCTGAGCAGCACGCTCGTCCCCACGATGAAGGAGATGGGGAGCAGGCCCGCGAGCAGGTTGAGCACCACCGCGATGCTCAGCGGGGCCGCCCCGGCGTAGGGAAGCAGCCGCGCGAACGCGTGCCGGCGCTTCGCGGCGGCGGACGCGGTGGACATGGCGGCGGACGTGGCGGCGGACGTGGCGGCGCGTGTTTCCGTGGTCATGCGTTCCTTCCGCTCCCTGAGCCGATCTCGACTATGATCGGGAGCAAAGCTGTGACGAAGCCAAGTAGGCCGGGACCGCGCGAGTCACGAGAGAGCCGCCGTCGCTGGAAAGGCGGTCTCGCCCCCCGGTCGAAGACCCTTCTGAGCTGCGGGGAGGAACGGCGGCGCCGTCGTGGCGGCCGCCCAATGCCCCGCCGGTGGGCCCTCGTGACCGGGCCGCAACGAGGTCTCGCCGGCGGCGGGGCGAAGGTGTGGTGGCACCGCGAGCGACAGGTCCCTGCTCGCCCACACCGGACAGGGACACCTACGGTTCTCGTCTGTGGAGTTGTCATGCGAATTCTGTCCTCCCAGGTCTCCAAGCATGTCGGGGAAGAGGTGACCGTCGCCGGCTGGCTGCACCGCGTCCGCGCGCTGAAGTCGGTGACCTTCGCCATCGTGCGTGACCGGGATGGTCTGGTGCAGGTCGTCGCCGCCGAGCCGGACCTGGTGAAACGCCTCGCGGTGCTCACCGAGGAGACCGTGATCGAGGTGACCGGGACCGTCACCGCCAACCAGCAGGCGCCGGGCGGAGTGGAGATCACCTCGCCGGCGGTCCGCGAGCTGTCCGAGCCCGCCGTCGCGTCGCCGTTCGACCTCTACCGGCCGGTGGTCTCGGCCGCGCTGCCCACCGTGCTCGACAACGCGGCGGTGGCCCTTCGCCACCCCAGGCTGCGCGCGCCGTTCGAGATCTCCGCGGCCTCGGTGGCGGGATACCGCCGCGCGCTCGACCGGCTCGGCTTCACCGAGGTGCACACTCCCAAGGTGGTCTCGTCGGCCACCGAGTCCGGGGCGAACGTCTTCGCGCTCGACTGGTTCGGCCGCAAGGCCTACCTGGCGCAGTCGCCGCAGTTCTACAAGCAGACCATGGTCGGGGTCTTCGAGCGCGTCTACGAGGTCGGCCCCGTCTTCCGGGCCGAACCGCACGACACGGCGCGGCACCTGGCCCAGTACACCAGCCTCGACGCCGAGCTGGGCTTCGTGACCGACCACCGCGACGTCATGGCCGTGGTCCGCGAGGCGGTGGCCGAGATGGTCGCCACCATCGCCGAGCGCGCCCCGGGCGCGGTGGAGCTGCTCGGAGTGAAGCTGCCGGACGTGCCGGAGGAGATCCCGTCGATCCACTTCGCCGACGCGCAGGAACTGCTGGCGCGGGAGACCGACGAGGACCCGCGCGGTGAGCCCGACCTGGCCCCCGCGCACGAGCGGTGGCTGTGCGAGTGGGCCATGCGCGAGTACGGCTCGCAGTTCCTCTTCGTCACGGGCTATCCGATGCGCAAGCGGCCGTTCTACACGCACCCCGACCCGCAGCGGCCGGAGTTCTCCAACAGCTTCGACCTGCTCTTCCGCGGCCTGGAACTGGTCACGGGTGGGCAGCGGCTGCACCGCCACTCCGACTACCTGGCCGCTCTGGAGGCTCGCGGGGAGAGCCCGGAGCCCTACGCCGGCTACCTGGCCGCGTTCGCCCACGGCATGCCGCCGCACGGCGGGTTCGCGCTCGGGCTGGAGCGGTTCGTGGCCCGGCTGACCGAGGCGGACAACATCCGCTGGACCACGCTCTTCCCGCGTGACCTGCACCGCCTGGCGCCCTGACCGGCGGCTCGAATTCCGGTTCACGCGCACAGGTGCCGCTGCAGGCTGTACAGGGCGGGACCGAGCAGGACCAGCGAGAGCGCGACCAGCCAGCCGAGATGCCCGGCGGCGGCCGGGAGATCGCCGGTGATCACCAGGGCTCTCGACAGCTCCACCCCGTGGTGGAGCGGAGAGACCTCGGCCACGGCGCGCAACACCGGAGGGAGCCTCTTCGTGGGGAAGAAGACCCCGCTCAGCAGAGTGAGCGGGGTCAGCACCAGGGTGTAGAAGTAGGAATAGGAGTTGATCGCGCGGACGGTGCCCGTGAAGATCAGTCCGGCGCAGGCGAAGACCAGGCCGAGCGGGAGCAGGGCGGGAACGGCGAGCGGGGCGGTGCTCGCGGGCGCGTAGCCCAGGGCCGCGACGATCGCCAGGTAGACGCCGGTGTAGACAAGGCATCGGGTCAGCGCCCACATCAGCTCGCCCAGCGCGATGTCGGGCGGCTCCACGGGGCTGGTCACCGCCGCGTCGTAACTGCGGGCGTGCCGGAGCCGTACGAAGACGTTGTAGGTGACCTCGAAGACGGCGCCGTTCATCGCGGTGACGGCGAGCAGTCCCGGAGCGACGAAACTCGCGTACGACGAGCCGATGGCGGCTCCGTCCACGTAGAACCCCAGGCCGATCCCCATGGCCGCCAGCGAGAAGACCGGTTCGAAGAAGTTGGGGACGATGGTGGTCCGGTAGGACTTCCTGAACAGGGTGAAGTCACGCCACCAGATCCGCCGGGCGAGGGCGGGAGAGGGCGCGGGGAGCGCACGGCGCGTGCGATGCCGCGCGCCGTGCCGGTCGCCCGCACCCCGGCGGCCTGTCCCCGGGCCCGGCGGCGCGGCGGGAGTCACCGGTGCCGGATCCGCCGGTGTGGTCTCCTCCCGCCGGTCGAGGGCGTGCAGCGCGTCCTGCAGCGACGCCGGCCGGACGAGGTGGTCGCCGGCACCGGCCGCCGCGAGGTCCCTGGTCAGGTCGGCGGCCGAATCCCCGAAAACCAGCAGGCGGTTGCCCACCCGCAGCCGCTCGCGCTCCCCGGCCCACGCGGGCACCGTGTTCTCGACAACCGTGTTCCCGGCAACCGTGCTCCCGGCGGCCTTGTTCGCGGCGGCCTTGTTCGCGGCCACCGTGGCCTCCGAAGCCGGCAGATCGAGTTCGACCACGTACTTCGGAAGCGTCGCGGCGATCAGCCGCCGCGGGTGGGACGAGTGCCGCACGCGTCCGGCGCGCAGCACGGTCACCCTGTCGCAGAGGCGTTCGACCTCCTCCAGGTAGTGCGTGGTGATGACCAGCGTCTTGCCGGTGGCGCAGAGTCTGTCGAGCAGGTCCCACAGCATCACCCGGCTCTCCGGGTCCAGTCCCGTGCTCGGTTCGTCCAGCAGGATCAGGTCCGGGTCGTTCACCAGGGCACGGGCGATCAGGAGCCGCCGCTGCATGCCGCCGGAGAGTGTCTGCGGCATGGCGCGAGCGTGCGCGGTGAGGCCCACCATCTCCAGCAGTTCGTCGGCGCGCGCGGCGGCCCGCCGCCTGGAGAGCCCGTGATAGCGGCCGAAGGTGGTGAGGTTCTCCCGCACCAGGATCTCGTTGTCGTGCGTCATCCCCTGGGGCACCACGCCGATCCGCGCCTTGGCGGCCCTGGGGTGGCGTGTCACGTCGTGCCCGAGCACCCGGAGTGATCCGTGGTCGGGTGCGAGCGTGGCGCTGAGCATGCGCATCAGCGTGGTCTTGCCGGCGCCGTTCGGCCCGACCAGCCCGTGGCGCTCGCCCGCCGGGATCGCGAGCGAGACGCCGTCCACGGCGAGATGGGAGCCGTGCCGGCGGGACAGATCATGGCCCTCCACAGCCAGAGTCAGTGGCGCCCGGGCGATAGGTCCGGCAAACGCGGGATCGGCCAGTTCAGGCTCGACCGAATTATGGCTATTCAAAGGGAGAAGTACCTTTTGGTAAGAGAGTTGTCCGTAGGTCCGCCTGTGCACGCGGTACTCGCGGCCGCTCCACCGAAGGAAGTAAACGTGACATTCTTGGCGGTTTCATCAGGGAAAACCCTGAATGTTTCGCATCAACTGTTACATTGCGATCATCGCGGTAGTTGAATCTCCTCACCGCCGCGGCGACCGCTGCCGGTGAGGAAACTTCCGTCGAGAGGATCAATGGACGTCCCCGGCAGGGCCGACGAGGCCCGCGCGATCGAGACGTGGCTCGACGCCGGCGTCTCCGGTCCCTCCATGGGAGTGCTGGGTGGAGACGCGGGTGTCGGCAAGTCCACCATCTGGTCCGCCGCGCTGGCCGCCGCGAAGGAGCGGTCGTTCCGGGTCCTCTCCTGCCGATCCGACCTGAGCGAGACCGGCCTGTCCTATGTGGGTCTCGGCGACCTCTTCGCCGGCCTGGAGGGCTCGGAGGCCGTACGCGGTCTGCGCGAGCCGCTGCGCGGCGTGCTGGCCGCCACGCTGTGGTGGGAGCAGGCCCCCGGGACGCCGCCCCACCAGCGCGCGGTGGCGCTGGCCGTGCTGGACCTGCTCAGGAACCTGTCCGCCGAAGGACCCGTGCTCATCGCCCTCGACGACCTCCAATGGCTGGACTCCGCGACCGAGGTCGTGCTCACCTTCGTGCTCCGGCGCCTGACCGTCGAGCCCGTGAAGCTGCTCGTCACGCTCGGCGCGGAGACGGAGGGCGACGCCTGGCCCACGCTCGTCCGGGTGCTGCCTCCCGAGCGGGTCACCTGCTGGGAGGTCGGGCCGCTGGCCCCCCTCGCCCTGGCCGCCGTGGTGGAGAGCCGCTACGGCACGGCCTTCCCCCGGCCTCTGCTGCGCTGGCTGCACAGGGCGTGTGGCGGCAACCCCCTGTTCGGCCTGGAGACGGCCCGGGCGTGGAGCGAGCGGTCCTATCCGACCGGCGACCTCCCGCTGCCGGAGAGTCTGCGGCGCCTGCTCCGTGCGCGCGTCCGCGCACTGCCTCCGGCCGTGGCGGAGGCGGTGCTGGTGGTCGCCTGCGCCGAGACGCCCACGATCGCTCTCGTCCGCACTGCGATCGGCACGTTGACAGGGCTGGCGGAGGCGATCGCCCGGCGGCTCGTCGTACTGGAACACGAGTCCCTTCGCTTCCGCGACCCGCTGCTCCGGAACGTGGTGTTCGAGGTCGCCGGACCGCTGCGGCGCCGGGAGATGCATCAGCGGCTCGCCCGGGTGGTGAGCGACGTAGAGGAACGCGCGAGACACCTGGCCGCCACCGCCGGCCATACCGACCCTGTCGTGGCCGACACGCTCGCCGCCGCCGCCACGCTGACCGCCGCCCGTGGCGACCCGCTGACCGCGGGCGACATGACGGCGCAGGCCGCCCGGCTCACCTCCCCCGGGGAGCGGGAACTCCGCCTGCGCCGCTGGCGCGACGCCGCCGGCCACCTGATCTCCGGAGGAGACGGATCCCGGGCCCTGGACATCCTGGAGGACGCGCTGCGCCGCTGCCCGCCCGGGCCGGTCCGTTCGGAGATGCTCCTCCGCCTGGGGCAGGCCGCCTTCAACTCCGGCGACGTCGCGGGTTCGATCACGCGTCTGGAGCGCGGCCGTGCCGAGGCCGCCGGCCGGCCCGACCTGCTGATCCCGATCACGACCGGCCTGACGTACTACTGCGTGCACAGAGGCGACCTCGCCGCCGCTCAGGGGCATGCCAGGGAACTGCTGCGCCTCACCGAGGCGTCCGGGAACGACGACGCGCGCGGCGAGGCCGTCTCCGTGCTGTCCACGATCGAGTTCATCCGCGGTGCCCCGCCCCCGGCGGCCATGCCCGTGCCGCACCGTCACAACCCCGTGGAGCACTCGCTCGCGGTCCCGCACCTGTACGGCTTCCTGTGCCGTTGCCTGGGCGACCTGCCCGCGGCGCGGGCCGTGTTCGGTGCTCTGCGCACCGCGGTCGTCGAGGCCGGCACCGTGGCCTGCGCCGACTGGGGGATGGCCTGGGCCACCGAGGTGGAATGCCTCGCCGGTGATCTGCGCGCGGCGGCGCGCTACGCGGACCTGGCCGCGCGCGCGGTGGAGGCGACCGGCGTCCCCACGTCCGCCGCCCTGTTCACCGAGGCGCTCCTGCTCGGCATGCACGGCGAGCTGGGCAGGGCCCGGCTGCTGGCCGGCGAGGGACTGCGGATCGCCCAGACCTCGGGCAACAGGCTGGCCGCGCTCTCGGTGCGCGCCCTGCTGGGCTTCATCGACCTGTCCGACGGCGACCCGATGGCGGCCGTCCAGCACCTGGACGCCGCCGAGCAGACGTCCCGCTCCCTCGGCGTCGTCCTCGACGTGGTCTGCCCGACGGCGGGCGCCGACCACGTCGAGGCGCTGGTGCAGGTCGGACAGTACGACCAGGCGGCCGAGCGCGTCGAGCGGATCCAGCGGCACGTGCGCGTCGCCGACCGGCCACTGGGGCGGGGCCTCGCCGGCCGGGCACACGGCGTGCTGCTGACCGCCACCGGATCCCCGAAACGGGGAGCCGCCGAACTGGAGGCCGCCGTGGCCGAGTTCTCCGCCGCCGGTGCGCCCTTCGAACTCGGCCGCGCCCTGCTCGCGCTCAGCAGGTCACAGAGCCGCCTGCGCCGGCGGGAGGCCGCGCGGCGCACCATGGAACGGGCGTCGAGGATCTTCACCAAGATCGGTGCCGAGTGGTGGGCGGGGAGAGATGAGCCGCGGTCGAGGCTCACCCCGCCCGACCGCCTGACCGTGTCGGAGGCGCAGGTCGCCGCACTGGCCGCCGAGGGCCGGACGAACCAGGAGATCGCCAGGGAGCTGGCGATCGGGGTGAAGACGGTGGAGAGCCACCTGTCCAGCGTCTATCGCAAGCTCGGGGTGCGCAGCCGCACCGAACTCGCGCTGCGCATGAACTCCGGCAGGCGGACCCCCGGGCACGGCTGACGACGATCCGCGTCCGATCACGGCGTTTCAGGGTTTTCCCCAATGACGCCGCAAGAAGGGGCATGTTAAATCAACTGCGTTGAAACCGGCCGCCGGGCCGGCGGCGTGTGCAATCTGAGGAGGCGTGTGCGATAGGAGAGGTATGACCCGCGCACCTCGGAACCCGGATCGACTCAGCCCCGGTTTTCCGCGCCCGGAATTACGAGGACCCGGGCGGGAATGACAGGCCCGGCACGCGTACTCCTCCGCTACGGAACGGATTTCCGCCATGTCCGAATCAACTGAGCCGCTGACAGAAATCCCCGTCGTCGAGCTTACAGACGTGGAAAGAGAGGCCCTCAGGGCCGGGATCGCCTCCGTCGACGCCAATCCGTACGACGAGTTCGAGACCTTCCTGGCGCAGGTACGCCGGAACCGGGGCGTGCTCCCCGCAGGGGTGCGCGCGGCGGTGGAGGCCCTCCGGCTCCGCCGGGCGCCCGGCGCGCTGCTCCTCCGCAACCTGCCGATCGTCCGCGACCTGCCGCCCACACCAGGACGGTCCTTCTCCTCGCTGCCCGAACTCGCCGCGGTGGGCACCGAGGCGTTGCTCGCCGGCGTGGTCGACCTGCTCGGCGAGCCGTTCAGCTACCTGGAGTGGGACTCCGGTCATCTGGTCCACAACAAGTACCCGATCCGGGCCCATCGCGATCTGCAGTTCGGGTCCAACGCGGTGGAGTTCCTCCTGCACACCGAGACTCCCTTCCGCGACGTGTCCCCCGACTATCTCGCCCTGCTCTGCCTGCGGGGCGATCCGACCGGTCAGGCCAAGACCCGGGTCGCCGACATCACCCGGGTCGTCGACTCGCTGGACGAGGCCGATCTGGCGGTGCTCGCCCAGGCGCGGTACGCGTTCGAGACCGACAACCCGGTGGTCGTCATCGACGGGCGCGGGCTCACCGAGCCGCAGCCGATCATCAGTTTCCGGGACGGCACGCGGGTGATCGAGTACGTCGGCGACCTCGTCGCGATCGACGAGGAGTCGCAACGGACGCTGGACGAGTTGTCCCGGCGGGTCCTGGCCATCGCCACCGACGTCCCGCTGGTCACGGGAGACCTGCTCGTCCTCGACAACTCGCGGGTCGTCCACGGGCGCAACGCCATCGTCCCGAGCTACGACGGGACCGATCGCTGGCTGCAACGCATGCTCGTCACCACCCGCCTGCTGGACGGCGACCGCGAGACCGGCCGCCTGATCTCCGATCGGCGTTACGCGAACTACCCCGACGACTACCAGAAGGCGCTCAGCCAGCCCGCCACCCAGCCGTAGCGGGCCCGGCTCCCCGACCGACGCGAGGACTCAGACCATGTGGAACGGCTACCCGGTCGTCGACGCGGACGGCCATGTGATCGAACCCGGGAATCTGTGGGAGGAGTACGTCGACCCCGCTTTCCGGGAGGCGTGCCTGCGGGTGGAGCGTGATCCGTCCGACGGCGACCGCCTCCTCATCGACGGGAGACCCTCCAGGCTCATCCGCCGGCTCGGCGGCGTCCCCTACGATCCGGACGAGCCGATCGTGGACTGGAACACCCTGGAACGCGCGGAGTACGCGCCCTTCAGGGAGTCGTGCCCGCCGGCGTCCTACGACGGCGACGCACGGGTGCGGTGGCTGGACGCCGAGGGCATCGAGGCCACGCTGCTCTTCCCGTCCCTCGGCCTCATCTGGCCCAGGGAGGTGGACTGCGCCTCCCCCTACGCGGTCGCCCACCTGCGGGCCTACAACCGCTGGATGGCCGACTTCGCCTCGGCCGCCCCGGACCGGCTCGTCCCCGTGGGTCAGCTGGCGCTGTCCCCCGAGGCGCCGTTTCCGCAGGAGGTGGCCGCGCTCGCCGCGACGGGCTTCCGGCACGTGATGCTTCCCCACGGGGTGACGGTCCTCGACGCCCGGCTCGACCCGTTCTGGGCGGCCGCGCAGGACCACGGCATGGTGATCCACCTGCACAAGGTCGCCGTGCCGCACCTGCTGCCGCTGCCCCTCCCGACCAGCGTGCGCGCGCCCGGCACCGGCGCCTTCTTCAACCACGTCAACGAGATCCTGCCCGGGCAGCTCTTCCTGGCGGGGCTGCTCGACGCCCGGGTCCCCGACCGCTTCCCGGACCTGCGGTTCGCCTTCCACGAATGCAACATCGGCTGGCTGCCGGCCTGGCTGGAGCGCGCGCAGGAGTCGTTCGAGACGCTGCGGGAGACCGGGCGCGACACCCCCGACCACCCGCCCCGGCACTACCTGTACGACCGCGACGCCTTCTTCTTCTCGACCGGCCTCGGCGAGCGTCTCGACGGGCTCCACGAAGAGCTCCGCTCCCGGGTGCTCCTCGCCACCGACTTTCCCCACCCCGGCACGCCCTTCCGGCCGCGCGAGGAGTGGGACCCGGTTCTGGCGGCCTTCCCCGAGGACCTGCGCCGTGCCCTGCTCGGCGAGAACGCCCTCCGCATCCTGGACAAATAACTCCCCCGGAGAACTTTCATGAGACGTGCGGCCGCTCGTGACTCCCGCATCCCGCTGACGCTGAAGAACCTCGATCTCGTACGGATCGAAGAGGTGTTCCGGCTCGGCGCCCTCCGGGACGGAGTGCGTTTCGCCACCACCGACATCCGGCTGCCGATCCTCGGCCAGGTGCTGCCGCGGATCGAGATCGTGATCAGCGGCCCCGACTTCCGCAAGAAGATCACCGTACGGGTGAACCAGGCCTCTCCCTTCTGCTTCGACGGCACGCGGCTCAGCGCGCTGATCAACGACGAGGATCGCGAGGTGGCCTGCGAGCAGTTCGTCGACGACGACCGGGCGCCCACCGGCATGTACAACTTCGGGCTGCTCCGCGAGAACGGCACCCGCAGTTTCGTCTTCGACTACCACACCTACTGCGCGTACTCCTGCGACTTCTGCTTCAAGGAGAGCGAGTGGGAGGTGCTCGCCATCCAGCAGACGAAGACCGGGAGCTACAAGGCCAACTTCGACGAATGCCTCCGCTACGTCGAAGAACACGCGGAGGACTTCCACACCAAGTACGACATCGTCTGGCTGTGCACCGGCAGCATCACGAACGAGGCGCTCGAACTGGAGCGTCACTGCCGGATGGCGACGGCGCTGCGCGACGTCGGGTACACGGAGGGGATCTACGTCTCGCAGGTCATCCCGCCGAGCCTCATCGGGAACCGGGCCCGCCGGATCGAATATCTCACCACCCTGCGCGACTCGGGCGTCTCCCGCTTCAACAGCGGGATCGAGGTGGTCAGCGCGGACTACCGGCGACGGCTCATCCACGGCTACAAGGCCGACATCACCTTCGCGGACTACGTGGACATCTTCACCGACGCGGTGGAGGTGTTCGGCTCCGGCAACGTCGGCAGCTGCCTGCTCGCCGGGATCGAGCCGCCCGAGGAGACCCTGCGTGGGCTGGAGACCATCGCCGGGCTCGGGGTCGTCCCCTCTCCCACGGTCTTCACCGCGTTCGTGGTCAAGCAGCAGCAGATTCCCTTCGTCTACGACCTCGACGAGCTCATCCGCGTGCACGTGAAGTTCAACGAGATCATCGAGCAGTACCGGCTCCCCGTCTTCTCGGGGGTATTCAGCCTTGCCTGAGCACCACCCGCACCGCCGGGGGCTGCTGACCCTGCCCCCGGACGTCGCCGAAGGCGGCGAAGACCAGTCGTCCGGCCTCGGGCCCGAGCTGGCCCGGGCCGCGACGCGGTTCGGCCGGACCCTGGGCGAGGCCGGCCTGCTGCACGTCACCGGGGCATGGGTACCGGCGGACCTGCCGCCCACGCCCGACCGCCCCTACACCGAGGTGGGGCACCCGATCGGGACCGAGTCGCCGCTGCTCGCCCTCGCGTCCCTGGTCGGCGAGGTGATCTCCTTCGCGGACTGGCACGCGGGCGCGCGCGTGCAGAACCTCTACCCGCTCCGCGGGGAGGCGTCCAGGCAGAACGCCAGCAACGCCGTCTACCTGGAGATGCACACCGAGACGGCGTTCCGCCCGAACACGCCGGACGCCCTCGTCCTGCTCTGCCTGCGGGCGGACGAGAGGGTCGGCACCCTGGCGTGCGACCTGCTCGACGTGTGGGCGGAGCTCGATCCCGGCACTCGCCGTGCGCTGGCCGAGCCGGCCTTCGCCTTCCGCCTGCCCGACGGCACGGTCACCGAGCCCAAACCGGTGGCGTCCCGGTGGCGCGGCCGGCTCCGCTTCAACTACGCCGAGGCGCTGTGCGCGGTCGGGGAGGAGTACGAGCGCCCGCTGCGGACGCTGCGTGAGGGGATCGCGGACCGCACCGTCACGATCAACCTTCGGACCGGGGACCTGTTGCTCATCGACAACACCCACCTCGTTCACGGCCGCACCGCCTACCAACCGCGCTACGACGGCACGGACCGCTGGCTGCAGCGGTGCCTGATCCGTGCCGCCGCGTGAACGCACAACAGGAGAAAGATTGAGCAACCTCTGCGACATCGGTGTGGACCCCCGCTGCTGGTATCCGGCCTGCCGCAGCGACGAGCTGGGTCCGGGACAGGCCAGGGAGGTCCGCTTCCTCGGCCGTTCCTTCGTCGTCTTCCGTGACGGTCAGGGCGCGGTCCACTGTCTCGACAACGCCTGCGCGCACCGCCGCGTCGCGCTCCACGAGGGCGAGGTGCGCGACTGCCGCATCGTCTGCCCGTACCACGGATGGGAGTACGGCCCGGACGGAGCGCTCGCCCGGATCCCCTACTGGGAGGAGGAGGCGCCGCTTCCCCGCCTGCGGGTGCGGAGCTTTCCCGTCGCCGAGCGCAGCGGCCTGGTCTGGTTCGTCCCCGAGCCCGCCGACCCGCTGCCTCCGCAGCCGCCGGACACCTCGCGCTGGGACGGCGGCGAGTGGTTCTCGTTCCGGCAGGACCGGGTCTTCCCCAACCACTACGGCGTCGGCCTGATCAACGGGATGGACTACACCCACTTCCACCTGCATCGGAAGTACCAGCCCTGGTCGCGGCTGCGCCTGCGCGACCTCGAGACCGACGAGCAGCGCGTCTTCGGGTCGTACGAGGTGACCAGCGGGCACAGCCGGGCGGAGCGTACGCTCCGGATGCTGCTCGGCTCCGATCGGAACGCCTCCACGGTGACCTACCCGCTGGAGGTGTACTACGACTATCCCCATCATCAGGCGCGTCTCGGCGACGGGATGGTGGTGTGGGCCTTCTTCCGGCCGGAGGGCCGGGACCGGGTCGCCGTCTACATCACGCTGTACATCAAGGCCAGGCGGGGCACCAGGCGCCTGCGCCAGTTCGCCGAGCCGTTCTTCCGCCGTCTGGTGCTCGCCCGGATCCAGGAACAGGACGCCTGGATCGGGGTGCGCGAGCAGATCGCGTGGGAGACCCGCCCGGACGAACCGCGCTGCGAGCTCAACCCGGTGGCGGCGGCGGCGGAACGGCTGCTGCGGTCCAGGTGGCAGGCCTACGTCGAGGAGGCCGGCCCTCCGGACGACCGATGGCCGGGCGTCCGCCTCACGCACGGGGCCGCTCGGTGAGCGCACGCGACGAGGAAACCTCGCCGGCCGGGACCGATGTGGCGATCCACGGCCAGGCTCTGTCCAAGAGCTACGGTTCCGGCCGCCGGGCCGTGCGGGCCGTAAGCGACGTCAGCCTGAAGGTCCGCACCTCGGAGTTCCTGGCGATCATCGGTCCGTCGGGCTGCGGGAAGACGACGCTGCTCCGGATGATCGCCGGGCTCGAGACGCCCACCGACGGCACGATCACCTGTTGCGGCGGTCCACCGGCCCGGCTGGCGCGGGAACACCGCATCGGCATGGCCTTCCAGGACCCGGCCCTCCTCCCCTGGGCGTCGCTGCGGCGCAACGTCGAGTTCGTCTACCGCGCCGCGGGACGGCGGCCGGACCGGGAGCGCGTCGACGAGATCCTGGACCTCGTCGGCCTCCGCAGCCTCGCCCACCTGCGCCCCCACGAGGCGTCCGGCGGCATGCGACAGCGCGTGGCGCTGGCGCGGGCGCTGGTCATGGAGCCGTCGCTGCTGCTCCTCGACGAGCCGTTCGGAGCGCTCGACGCCATCACCCGGCGCCGGTTGAACCGCGAGCTGGAACGCGTCTGGACCGTCGTCCGCCCGACCACCGTTCTGATCACCCACGCGGTCGAGGAGGCGGTGCTGCTGGCCGACCGCGTCGTGGTGATGTCGGGCCGCCCGTCCACCATCGTGAGGGAGATCACGGTGCCGATGGCGCGGCCCAGGCCCGAGGTCCCGGACGAGTCGTTCCGGCACGCCGTGCAGGAGTGCATCGAGGCGCTCGATGCCTAGACCGTCTCTCCGTGGCCGCGCTCACCGCGCGGCCACGCCCCTCCTGGGCGGCGTGCTGCTCGTGTCCGCCGCCCTGCTCGTGTGGTACGGGTTCGGCGCCGCGGGTTCGGCGGAGATCTGGCCCGTTCTGGCCTCCCGCCGGGAATTGCTAATCGAGTCGGCCGGAGTCACCCTGCTGGAGGCCGCGTACGGCCTGGTCGCCGGGGCCGCGCTCGCGATCGTGGCGGCCTGGGCGGCCGGCGCCGCGGACGGGGCGCGGGGGCCGCTCCAGCTCCTCATGCTGATCTGCTACGCGGTCCCGCTGGTCGCGCTCGGGCCGCTGCTGACCTCGTCGGTGGAGCGCGAGGCCATACCGGTGATCGCCGCCGCGATCAGCGTGGCCCTGCCGGTCTTCTCGGCGGCCGAGGCCGGGCTGGGGACCATCCCCAAGGGACTGCGAGACCTGCTCGCCGTGCACGGCGCGGGACGGTGGCGTCGCCTGCGCCTGGTGGAGGCCGCGGGGGCTCTCCCGCACGTCGTGGAGGGCGTCAAGTTCGCCGTGCCCGGAGCCCTCCTCGGAGCGCTCATCGGTGAGTGGTTCGGCTCCGAGCGCGGGCTCGGCGTGCTCCTGGTCTCGGGGCTGCGTGAGGGACAGGACGACCTGGTGGCGACGGTCAGCGTGCTCGTCGTCGCGGTGTCCTCGATCGTCTACGCGGTGTTCGCCCGGCTCGCCCGGACGGTCCACCGCCGCCGCGGAACCACCGGGAGCGTCGCATGAGCCGCGCGCGCGTGCACCGGCTGCTCGGATACGGCGTCGTCCTCGTCGGCCTCCCCGTGGTCTGGGTCCTGGTGCGCCTGAGCGGCGCCGTGCCCGCGCTGCTGGTGCCCGACCCCGCGAAGGTGGCGGACAGCCTGGTCGCCAAGGTCGCGGACCCGAGCGCGCTGGCGCTCACCGTGGCGCGTGCCGTCGCCGGCATCGGGCTGGGACTGGTGTTCGGCACGGCGCTGGCGATCGCCGCGCACCTGCTCCCGATGGTGGAGCCGCTCACCCGCGTCGCCGGAATGATCATGCGGTGTGTGCCGGTGCTCGCCCTGAGCCCGCTGATCGCCACGTTCTTCGGCTACGGCGGGCCGGCCGCGGTCGCCACCGCTGCGATAATGAGCTTCTTTCCCTCGTTCGCCCTGGTCGGCGCCGCTCTGTGGCGGATCCCGCCCGCCCTCGTCGACGTCGTCCGGGTCACCGGGGGCGGCCGGGGCAGGCTCCTGTGGTACGTCTCGCTGCCCGTCGCCCTGCCGGAACTGGTGCAGGCGGCCAAGCTGACCTCCTGCGTCGGGGTGCTCGCCGCGCTCACCGCGGAGTTCCTCACCGCCAACGACGGGCTCGGAGCCCTGCTGGCCCGCTCCCAGGGGCTCCTGGACACGCCCACGGTGTGGGCGATCCTGCTGACCTCGCTGGCCAGTTCCCTGCTCGCCTACGAGGTCATGGACCTCGCCGAGCGGAGGACACGTTCTCTCCTCTCCCTGCACAAGAACTGAACGGCACCAAGAAAAGTGAACGGCACCAAGAAAAGGACGGACTCACAGTGGACCAGTTCTCCCGGCGCGGGTTCCTGCGCACCACCGTGGCTCTCGGCGGACTGAGCGCCGCGGGACTGCTCACGGCGTGTTCTCCGTCATCGGGCGGGGGGTCCGCGGACGGCGGGAAGGTGGTGCGTACCCAGTTATCCTGGCTGAAGACCGTCACGTTCGCCGGCTTCTACATCGCCGAGGAACAGGGGTACTTCAAGGAGGAGGGACTGTCGGCGCCGCTTCTCGCCGGCGGGCCGAACATCCCCGACGCCGTCAGCGTCGTCACCGCGGGTGGCGCGGACGTCGCACTGGTCGACTTCGGCGCCCTCATCAAGGCCAGGGAGAGCGAAGCCGACCTCGTCGCGATCGGCGCCGTCTTCCAGGAGAGCCCGGGCGGCTTCGTCAGCCTCGCGTCCAACCCGGTGCGCACCGCCAAGGATCTCGTGGGCAAGCGCATCGGCCTGTCACCCGGCGCGGAGGTCATGGTGGAGGCGATCCTGAAGATCAACAAACTGCCCGTCCGCTACGAACGGGTTCCGGTGGGCGCGGGCACCACGGCGCTCACCAAGGGGGACTGCGATGTCATGGCCTGCTACGTCACCGCCCAGCCACTCGCGCTGGAACAGCAGGGCGTCCGCGTGGTCAGCGTGACCCAGGGGCAGCTGGGCATGCCCGACTACGCGCTCGTCATGGCGGTGAAACGCGCCGACCTCGCGGCGGACCGGGCGCGTTTCGTCGGTTACCTGCGCGCGGTGATCCGGGGATACCGGCACAACCTGAAGGACCCGGCGCTCGGGACCAAGCTGGCCGTGGAGAAGTACGGCAAGGACCTCGGACTCGATCCGGCGGCGGCCCGGCGGGAGAACGAGGTGCAGGCCGCGCTCATCCGCGGAGCCACCGGTGACCGCGGCCTGGGCTCGATCGACCCCGACCGGCTGGCGGGTCCCGTCTACGCCGGTCTGCGGGCACGCGGCGTGAGCACGCTGCCTCCCGTCTCCTCGGTGCTGGACACCAGCCTGGCGAAGGAGGCCCTCGTTGGCTGAGCGGCCGGGTGAGCACGGCGCACCGGAGGTGTCCGTCGTCATCCCCACCTACAACCGGGCGCGGGAGCTGGACCGTACGCTGCGCTCCCTGGCTCACCAGGACCTGCCCCGCGACCGGTACGAGGTGATCGTCGCCGACGACGGGTCGAGCGACGACACCCGGCTCGTGGTCGAGAGTCACGCCGGGAACCTCCGGATCGGCTACGTCTACCAGGAGGACCTGGGATTCCGGGCGGGGCAGGCACGCAACCTCGGCGCGGCCCGGGCCGAGGGGCGGATCCTGGTGTTCCTCGACAGCGGGATGCTCGCCTCCCGCCACCTGCTGAGCGGGCACCTGGCCGCGCACGAGGGCGGCGGCCGGGCCGTGATCGGTTACATCTTCGGCTACGACCACGACCCGGCCAACCGGGTCTCCCACGACGATCTCGGCGAGCCGCCCGACGAGCTGATCGACCGGTTCACCCTGAGCGGGCGGCACCGGGACATGCGGGAGCCGTGCTACCGGAGCCTCGGGGACGACATCGACCGGTACGCCGCTCCGTGGATCTTCTACTGGACCGGCAACGTGTCCGTCGGCGCCGCCGACTTCCACCTGGCCGGTGGTTTCGACGACGACTTCGTCGGCTGGAGCGGTGAGGACGTCGAACTGGGCCGGCGCCTGTACGAGAAGGGGCTGAAGTTCACCCTGGCCCGCGGGGCGGCCTGCGTCGAGATCCCCCACACCCGCGACCTGGCGGCGCTGCGCCCCAGCTACGAGAAGCACGCGGCGCTGCTGCTGCGCAAGCACATGGATCCCGTCGTCGAGGTCTCCACGGTCTGCTGGGCGCACGAACTCCATCCGCGGCTCGCCGAGCTGCGGGCCGCGTCCCGGAACCGGATCCGGCTGGCCCGGCTCCGGCCGTCCGGCCGGCGGGTCGATCCCGGCCCCGCCACGGCCCTGTTCGGGGCCGACTGCCTGTACGCCGTGAACGGCGGTGACCTCTGCGTCGAGCCGGTTCCCGGACTCGCCCAGGAGGCGCGCCGCAACCACCCCGGCATCGAGGTGCTGCCGCTGCACGGCTTCCGCACAATGCTGGAGCCCGGCACCTTCGACCTCTGCCTGCTCGCCCCCTCCCTGCGCGCCTATCCCCGGTGGGCGGTGGAGCTCCTGGAGAGCGAGGCGGCCAGGATCGGCAGGCGCGTCCGGTGGCTTCCCGCGGCGGAGACCGTCCCGAGCGAGGAGCGATGACGGATCGCCTCGCCGACCCCCCCGGGTTCCCGCGCATCAGCGTCGCCGTCATGTACCACCCGGCCAGAGGGGACCGGATCCCCCGGATCGCCGAGGCGTGTGCTCCGTTGCGGCTCGTGCCGGTCCCCGACCCCGACCCCGGCTCGTTCCCCAGCCCGCTGCGTACGGCGAAGCGCGCGTGGGCGGCCTGGAGCCCGGACGCGACCCACCATCTCGTCCTCCAGGACGACGTGCTCCTCGTGGACGGGTTCCCCGCCCATCTGCGCGCCGCGGTCGCGGCCTGTCCGGACGACGCGCTCGCCCTCTACGCGCACTGGAACTCGCCCTACAACTCCTACGCGATCCGCCAGGCGGCGGCCGGCGGCGCGTCGTGGGCACGGCTCGTCCCCGGCGAGTGGGTCCCCACGCAGGGGCTCGTCCTGCCGGTCGGCCTGGCCAAGGAGCTCGGCGACTACCTGGCGGGCGTCCCCGACCACGTCCGCGACGACGACACGGTGATCGACCTCTTCCTGCGTGAGCACGACCGCCGCGTCCTGGTGACCGTGCCCCACCTGCTCGACCACGACGAGGTCGCCAGCGTCGCCGGGAACATGGATCACGGCGTGCGGCGCGCCACGGTCCTCCTGCCCGGCGCGGACCTCCCCGCGGAACGCTGGCTGGAACCGCCGCGATTCGACAAGGGCGCGGTGATGCGCGGGAAGGGTGCCTCCACCTGGGACTTCTCCGTGACCTACGCCTTCGGCACCTGCTTCCTCGGCTTTCTGCGGCCGACGAGTGAGGAGTTCGTCCGGCATCCCTTCGGACGGTGGAGCGACTGGTGCGGCGTGCTCGGCCTCGGCCGGGCCGACGTTCTGGCAGGTCTGGAGGCCTATCTCGCGTCCCCGGACGGCCGCGACCGGGCGCGTGCCCTCGCGGAGGCGGGGACGGCGCCGGGCACCGCGGCGGAGCTGTGGGCGGCGGCGTTCCTGCTGGGGGCCGATGTCGGAACCGGCCTCGCAACCGGCCTCGGAACGGACGGCGGAACGGGCGCGCGCGCGGGTCTCGTCGGTCCGCTGCGGCGGGCGGCGGTGACCAGCTGGATCGACTCGGGGCTGCCCGCCGCCGACAGGGCGTTGCTGTGCGGCGGAGCGCGTGCGGCCCTGGCCGATCTCGGCGTCGCGGGCCTGACGCGCGGCCTGACCGCGGACCGGGGGCGGGCGGCCCCCTCCGACGAGCCACCGGCCGGGGAGATCCTCCGCCTGCTCGCCGTGCGGGAGGCCGAGGGATTCCTCCGCACGGCGCGTTTCCCTCCCCCGCTCACCGTCGAGGTCGTCACCTGCCCCCGCTGCGGGGCGGGGCCCGAGGAGGCCGCCGCGTATCTCAGGACGGTGGAGTTCTGCGCGCTGCGCGTGGTGCGGCCGGGCGCGGGGCCCCGCGACGGCACTCCGTGGCTGCGGATGACCGGATGCGAGCGGTTCCCGGTGCACGGGCTCACTCTCGTCGCCGATGTACGGGAACGGCTGCCGCGGCTCTCGGGGGAGTTCGTGACCCGGCCGGCCTTCCTGCTGGATCGGGGGCTCGACCCGGACGCGCCCGATCCGCTGCCCGCTCTGGCGGCGGTGGACGCGGCGGAACGCTGGGCCGACGACTTCTTCGCCGGCCGCCTCTCCCCCTCGGCGGCTCCGGACGTCATGGTCCTTCCCGTGTCCACCGGTGTCCATCGGTGGGCGGCCCGGCCGGCCGCGGACCTTCTGGAGCCCGCCGCGTGGGTCGAGGAGGTGAGCCGGTACGGGCGGGCCCTGGACGGGCACCCGCTCGCTCCGCACTCCCCGGCGTCCGAGGCCGCGGAGCGCTACCGCGCGATCCGCGACGACCTGGTCCGGCGGAGGTTGACCGAGATCACCCTGAACTACCCGCGGGGCCCCCGGGTGAACGGCCGGCTCGATCCCGCGAAGCTCGTACGCCCCTGGTGACCCGGCGAGGTGCGGCCCCTCTCGCACGAGAGGGGCCGCACCTGTCCCTTCGCAGGTCGGGTGCCAAGGGGTCTTCCGGCGGTCAGACCACGGTGCAGGGGACGCCGTTGAGGGTGAAGGAGGTGGGCTCGGACGTGTTGCCGGTGTGGCTGGCCTGGAACCCGATGTCGACGGTGGCCCCGGGGGCGAGCGTGCCGTTGTAGTCGACGTTGCGGGCGCTCACCTGGCCGCTGGAGGGCGAGTAGGTGGCGTTCCAGCCCGAGGTGATGGTCTGTCCGGAGGGCAGGGTGAACGCCAGCGTCCAGCCGTTGATCGTCGAGGACCCGGTGTTGGTGATGCTGATGCTGGCGGTGAAGCCGTTGCTCCAGCTGTTCATCGTGTAGGCGACCCGGGCCGCACCGGTGCCGCCGGTCGGCGACTGACTGGGTGACTGGCTGGGTGACTGGCTCGGCGACTGGGAGGGCGTCACGGTCGGCGTCAGCGTGGGCGTCGCGGAGGGCGAGGAGCCGCTGAGGCTGGTCACGTAGGTCGTCATGCTGCGAGCGGGAAGCGTGACGGTGAGGGAGCCGTTCGACATGGTGGTCGCCGCCTGGGGCGCGACGTTCCTGCTCCCGTCGGTCACCCACGACGAGACACCGGCCGAGCCGGCGCCCGCCACGCTGAACTGCTGGCTCACCGCAGAGGTGTTCTTGTTGATGGCGACGATGACGACGGTGTTGCCGCTCCGGTACGCCGAGACGTAGACGTTCGTCGCCGGGTTCGCCGTCGCGTCGATCCGCACGTATCCGGGGCGGACGAACCTGGCGAACTGCGCCATGATGGCGCCGCGCTTGCTGAGCTGGCCGTCCTCCCGCATGGGGCCGTAGCTGCGCCGGATGTACCACCAGACGTACGCCTGGAACTCGGCCTCCACCATGGCGCGGTGCATGTGCTCGCCCACGTCGAGCGCCTGGGGCCAGGTGTCCGCCGAGTCGGTGCTGTTGGGGTAGTACACCTCCGTCATCCAGAGCTCCTTGCCCGCGCCCTTCTGCTTAAAGAGGGGGTAGGGGAAGTTCGAGTAGGACGTGCCGTAGAGGTGCGCCCCGATGATGTCGGTGTTGGCGAGCGCCGTGGAGTCGTTGAGGATCGGGTCCGACATGCTCTTCACGTACTGGAAGGACTCGGGCGCCATGACCCTGGTGTTGATCGAGCCGGCGTTCTCCCGCAGGAACTTCACCATCTCGGCGGAGGTCCACCACGTCCAGTCGTGCGCGTAGTCGGGCTCGTTCTGCACGGATATGGCGTACAGGTTCACCCCGTTGTTCTTCATGTACGTGCTGAAGGAGTTCAGGTGCTGGGCGTACGCCCCGTACTGGTCGTACCTGAGGCGTTTGGCGTTGGTCTGGCCGCTGCGGTTGAAGGTCTCGATCATGCTGGCCGGGGGATTCCACGGCGACGCGAAGACGGTCACCCCGAGCTCGACCGCGCGCTTCGCCGTCGCCAGGTCACGGCCGAAGTCCGCCTGGCTCTCGCCGACGGGGATCCGCAGGATGGAGAACCCCAGCTTGCCCTCGCCGGTCTGGAACGCCGTGTCCCGCTGGGCGGACGTCAGATCGCCGGCCCAGGCGGCGTGGGTCATGCCGCCGAAGCCCTTGATCGTCTGCCGCTGCGCCGACGGGTTGACGGTCGCGGTGGCCGCCGCGGCCTCCGTGGCCCCCAGGACGGCCGACGTGGCCGTGATGACCGGCACGGCTCCTATCGTCGTCAGGACGGACCGCCGGCTCAGCGCCCTTCGCTCGCCGCTCACCGGTCCATTCTGGTCGTGCGTCATGTCTCCTCCTCGTGGTCTCCGGTACCGATCCGCGCCTTGACGTCGCGGTTCTTCCTCGGCTCCGGATGTTGGCGTTAACATTCCCTCGCATGGACCGGCACGTGAGGCGCCGGAGATACGGACCGCTCAAGGTGGTGCGCGGAGGGGGTAACACTCCAGCGGAGTGTGGTTCCGCCCCCGGCGGGGGTCAAGCACGGGGTGCGGCCCCTACGCCCGTGAACTGTGCGAACGTCTCGCCGGACCGTGAAACTTACAGCTCGGGGAATCGGCCGCTCTGCACCGGTTCAGCCGAGGTCCGGGCCGGGGACCGCACGGCGCCGGCCCGGGCCGGCCGCGCGTTTCCCGCTTCTCGTCAACCCGGATCGCGTCTCAGGGCGTGTCGGGGTGGCATCCGCCGACGAGAGGAGACCGGGTGGACGCGGATTTCGTGGAGTTCGTACGGCGCCGGGGCGACCATCACCTGAGAACGGCGGTGCTGCTGACGGGAGACTGGCACGCCGCCGAGGACCTGGTGCAGACCAGCCTCGGCAAGCTGTACAAGGTCTGGCATCGGCTGGACACCGGCAGCGAGCCCGACGCCTACCTGCGGCGCATCCTGGTCAACACCCACCGGTCCTGGTGGCGGGCCCGATGGCGGCGGGAGATCCCGCGCGCCGAGCACCCCGGTATGCCGAGCACGGAGGACCTGGGTGAGACGCGGGCGGTGGCCGAGGACGTCAGGAACGCGCTGGCCAGGTTACCCGCGCGGCAGCGCACCGCCCTGGTGCTGCGGTTCTTCGCCGACCTGCCCGAGGCGGAGGTCGCCGACCTCATGGGCTGCTCGGTGGGGACCGTCAAGTCGCACACCCACCGTGGGCTGCACGCGATGCGGCGACTGATATCGCCCGGCCTGGTGGTCAACCACGCCGAGGCGGAAGGGAGTGGTCTCCGGTGAGACCCCGACACGAGGAGCCGGAAATGAACGAGAGAGACCTGCGCACGTTGCTCGTCAGAGCCACCGAGGATCGGCCCGCGGGCATCGACCTCATGCCGTCGATCACCCCCCGGCCGAGGCGGGTCCTGGTGCCGTCGCTCGCCGCGCTGGGGGCCGCCGCGCTGGTGACCGTGATCGTGACGGCGCTGCCCGCGAGCCAGACGTCGGCGCAGGCCCAGGTGGCCGCCGCCCTCCACACCACGAGCGGTGAGAGCTTCCGGATCCACGTCCAGTCGGGCGGCCGGACGTGGGACGGCGCCTTCGATCCCGTCCGGCGGGTCGGGGTCATCGCGGAGGCGGGAGATCCGTCAGAGACCCGCTTCGTCGGCGACCTGATGTACCAGAAGCCGGCCGGCGCGGCGAAATGGGAGGAGCTGCCGCGCGTCGACGAGAGACTGCGGAACGCGCCGCCGACGGCCGCCCTGGTCAAGCTCGCCCCGCAGGACCCGCAGGCGGCCCTGGAGCGGCTCCGCGCGGCCACCGACGTACGCGAGGACGGCCCGGCGTCCGGCCCCGGGTGGAGCGGGCGGCGGTTCGCCTTCACGATGACGGGCGGATCCGGCTCCGACTCCGGCTCCGGCGACGCGGAGTTCCGGTCTCCGGCGCTCTCCGGCCAGGTGGACGTGGACGACGAGGGCCGGGTGCGACGCCTGGAGTTCGACTTCCCGAAGGACAGCCATCGTCTCGTCATGGACATCGCCGACTTCGGCACCCCGGTGACCGTCACCGCCCCGCCCCCCGGCGAGGTGGTGCCCGGGCCGGTGGACGCCTCCGGCGGGGCCAAGGGTGAGCACTCCCCCGATCTCAAGGGGCGGGACACGAAGCCGGCCGGCGGGAAGTCCTGATCAGGCGGTTCCCGGGCCGGGGCGGCGCCGCCCCGGCCCGGGACCGCGAGGCGGCGTGACCGCGACGGCCACCGCATTCGTCAGGGAAGAGCGACGAACCACCTCAGGAACTCCCGGGCGGAGGGGGTGTCCAGCCGGTAGTCGATGTTCGTCGACCTGCAGACGTCGTCCACTCCGCTGATCGTCGTGGCCACGAGCAGATCGGAGTCGGCGGTGCCGAGGAAGTTCGGGCCGCCGGAGTCTCCAAAGCAGGTCCCCCCTTCCCCACGCTCCGAGTCAGGCGTCAGCCTGAGCCAGGTGGCGCCGAGGCGCCCGAACGAGATGGACGTCCGGTTACGCGTGTCGTTGTAGGTGAACCGCCATCCGCCCTCCCTCTTCGTGGGGGTCAGCGCGCCGTACCCGACGGGGGTGAACCGCGTCGACTTCAACGTGCCGTCGTCCCGCATCCGGTCGAGCAGGCCCTGGGCGGGCAGCCGGGCCGGCTTGATCGCGGGGACCGCGGAGGGGAAGACGACGACCGCCACGTCGTGGAGATGGTGCCCGCGCGTGTACCTCGGGTCGCGTACGAAGCGGCCGGTGAAGACCTCGGCCCCGGGCTCGTAGCGGCCGGCGAAGGAGACCCGCGCCGTCCGCTTCCCCGGACGGCCGCAGTGGGCGGCGGTGAGGAAGACGGTCGGGGAGATCAGCGTGCCGGTGCAGTACGCCCACGTGCCGTCGCTCTCCGGGGCGTCGCCGATGAGGGCTCCCACCTGCGGATGATCGTCGCGGTCCGCCGAGCCGTTGGTGATGGCCGACGCGGGGGTGACGATTCCGACGATCATACAAAAAATAATCATGACAAATGGGACGAAACGCATGGGCAAATGTACCCCGTTTATGCGCTTCGCCCCGAAACTCAGGGAAAAGATCTACCGGCCGCGTATCCGGACGGACGTGGAGGGGAACGCCGGGAAAAGCCCACCCGGCCGTCCGCGTCCGCAGCCCGTCCGCCGATCGGCCCCGTGGATGCCGTGCGCGTCACCCGGCGCGGTCCGCGCCGCTGCACACGGCGAGTGATGGCGTACGCCCAGGCGGGAGGCGCGACGACGGTCACGGCAACCTCCCCGATCGGCGCGGCTTCGGACGGCGATCCGCGGTAACGGCCGGGACGGGACGGAGCCCGCGGCGGCCCCGGGAGGGGCGAGCACAACCAACCTCACGCAATTCCCCGGAAGGCTTTCGCCCGCCGCGCAAAGCGGCTGTGAGCCCTGGGGAACGACATGCCCAAACACCAGAGGAAGCTGCGCTTTCTGATGCGCGAGGGCGTTGTTTGCGGCTTGATGGGTGACTGTGCCGTTTGTTACCCATAGCGTGAGAACCAGGGTCTGGATCCAAAGGTTCGATGGATCGAATCGCACTCCGTGTGGCCGGAGTTCCCGGTGACATCACGGAGTCGACGGAGTGATACCTATGCTCAGAGAAGCACTGGCCGCCGGCACGATCGCCGTATCGGCCCTCGCCGCCCCGGTGGCGCTGCAGGCGCAGTCCGCCAACGCCGCCGGTACCACCGCCCAGGCCATGCAGGCTCCGGCACAGCCCTGCCCGGGAGGCAGGTGCCGTGGACGGGAGCGTCAGCGGTACGGCCAGTACGGCCGTTCCGGGCAGGTCCGGGAGCGGGAACGCGTACGTGAGGAACGCGGACGCGAACGCACGCGGCAGGAGATTCGTGGCCGCGAACGGATCCCGGCCCGGGAAGAGCGCGGACGCGAACGCTTCCGGGAGGAGACCCGCGGACGCGAACGCACACGCGAAGAGACCCGCGGACGCGAACGCTTCCGGGAGGAGCCGCGCGGGCGCGAGCGCATGCGCGAGGAGACCCGCGGACGCGAGCGCATACGGGAGGAACGCGGGCGCGAGCGCATGCGCGAGGAGACCCGCGGCGGCGAGCGCATGCGGGAGGAACGCGGACGCGAGCGCATGCGCGAGGAGACCCGCGGCGGCGAGCGCATGCGGGAGGAACGCGGACGCGAGCGCATGCGCGAGGAGACCCGTGGCCGCGGGCCGGAGCGCGAGCGCACCCGCGAGAGCGAGCGGGGCGGGGAGGAGTTCGGACGGTGACGACGGCTCCCGGCAACAGGGACAAGAGCAGGGAGAGACAGGAAGCGACAGCCGCAAGGACCGGATAGTCCACGCCCATCGAACCTGCCGGACCCATGGCCCCACGAGGTCGCCGCCTCGCGGGGCTCTCCCGTTCTCCGGGCAGGCCGGGATCGGCCGGCCCGGACGTCGCGGACGTCGCGGACGTCGCGGCCACGCGACAGACGCGCTCAGCTCCCCACCGGCTTCAGGAAGCCCTCCAGCGCCACCGCGCCCTTCCCGTAGCGGTCGTCGAGTTCCCGTCGCAGCTCCGGTGTGGCGACGTACACACCGGCGCCGACCCGGTTGCCGACGGTGTCCACGGCCAGGTTCAGGAACCGCCGGCTCCGCATCTCCCCCTCCAGCTCACGCTGGATCCGGCGGAGTTCCGACTCGGTCCGCTCGGCCCCGCTCACGCACAGCGCGCCGCCCCAGACCTCGCGGATCCAGCGCTCGCGCCCTGAGAGGTCGCCCGTGAACCTGAGGTTCAACACGTACCGCCCGGGGTCGTTGCCCATCTTCTCGATGGTGCGGACGTCATGGGAGTCGATCCCGTCCATGTAGTGCTGGTCGAGCCATCCGCCCGCGAACTCGTCGGCGGACGCCGCGCGGTCCATCGCCGCCCGCATGGCCTCCTCGGTCGCCTTCGCCCGGTCGACCGGACGCCAGCCGCCCGCGGGTTCCGGACACGGACTGGCCATGTCGGCCCCCGGCCCACCGTCTCCCCCGGGTGCGCGGTCTCCCCCCGGCGGACGGGCCTCGCGGGGAGGTTCGGTGAGCGTGAGCCGGGAGCCGTCCCAGGTGCCGACCACCCGGTACTCCCCCCAGGTGACGCCGCCGGACGATTCGGCGCCGACGGCCGTCCAGTCCCAGCCCACGATGTCCGCTCCGCCGCACTGGGGAGGGTACGACTCCGCGACCGAGGCGCACAGCTGCGGCCCGTGGTCCTTGTTCTGCAGCACGGTCCCCGTCGCCGTGTAGCGCGTGTCACCGGCGGGAGCGGCGACGTCCGGCGGCGACCCGCAGGCGGAGGCGGCGAGCGGGACGACGAGCAGCACGGCCAGGGGGACGACCACGGCGGCTGACGGGAAGCGGCTCATGCCGACTAGCTAGAAGATCACTGAAAATCTTGCGTTCTGGCCTCGCTTGGGACAGCACGGGGCCAGACTTCGTCGGCATGCAGGGTGAGTGGACCGGGGAGCCGGTCGGACCGGATGTGTGGGTGACCTGCCGGGA